>DAOVQA010000002.1:0-26620 GCA_030628925.1 Candidatus Bathyarchaeota archaeon
ATTGCTATCGAGTCTATTTTGGAGGAAACCATGCGGTTGGTGACTAAAGACTACACCGCTTTGGAAACAATAGAGTTCAGAGATGTTGTAAGAAATGAGATAGAGATGACTGTGCTTCAAGAACTGCAAGCTGAACCATCGTTGGCAGGAGCTTTAATGCGATTGGAGTTCGACTTGAAGAACATTGGCTACCCAGAAAAATACACTTCCGCAATAGAGGACAAGCTTGTAGCAGAACAGCAGAAGATTCAAGCAGGCTTTGAAAGAGAAAAAATCGTAATATTGGCGAATGCGACGGCTCAAGAGATCATAATCAAGGCGTCTGGTGAGGCAGAGGCTAAGGTCATTGAAGCTAACGCAACAAGACAAGCTATTGAAATGGTCTTAGAGTCGGTTGGCCAAAGTGGAAACGAGACGAGAATTGCAGAGCTTTACCTCTGGGTTCAAGCGCTACAACGAATCGCTCCAGATGTGGAGATACTGATAGTTGGAACAGACGGAATCCCAGTGTTAATCCCAACGGACTCAGCAACGCCCTAGAAAATCTGAGCACTCGGGGCGCGCTCCTTTTTTTCTATTACCGACAACATTGAAATAGTTGACTGAGGAAATAGTCCACAAGAACAAAATAACAGCAAAACGTGGCTATTTCCTGAAAAACAAGGCAAACTGCAAGTCTTCTACAAGTGAAGTTGTGGTAGCGGGGAGTAGATTTGAACTACTGATTTCTGGGTCTCTCTGAGCATCTTAGCCCTTATGAGCCCAGCGGGTTAATCCTGGCTACCCCACCCCGCTATTTTATGCTAGAACGCAACGTTTCTTAAATCCTTTTATGAACACTGCCCAGCCTATGTACGAGTGTTAAGTAAACGCGCGCGCTACATTTTAGTATTACGCATTACTTATCGACTTTGGTGCTGCTTAGATGGATAAACCATATTTCCGTCAAATATTCAATCCTACTCTTAAAAATCCGATTTTTGTGCAAGGACTTCCTGGCCTCGGGAACGTTGGAAAGATCGCAGCCTATCTTCTGATAAAGTTTTGCAGTGCAGAACCTTTTGCAGAGTTGTATTCACCATCTTTTCCAGATTATGTTTCGGTGAATTCCAAAGGCATTTGTCGCTTGCCAAGGTATGAGTTTTATGCTGCACCCATGGAGAAAAACGATTTTATGATAATGACGGGGGACACGCAACCCTCCTTTGATGATGTTGTCGCACATTATGAGCTGTGTAGTGAAATACTGGATTTTGTGGAAAAACATGATTGCGGTTTCATCGTTACGATGGGAGGAGTACCGATTTCTGAAGATAAGGCTCAAGTTTATGTGTCCGCGACCTCTCCTAAGCTTGCAGCAGAATTTATGGAAAAAGGAGCCGTAATCTACAGTAAGGGTCGAATTATGGGAGCCAGTGGATTGATGTTGGGACTTGCAAAGGAACGCGGTCTAGAAGGGCTATGTCTACTGGGAACAACAACCGGCTTCAGTACAGATCGCGGAGCAGGGTTCACAGTTTTCAAGTTTTTGATGAAAGCTTTAGGAAATGAAGTGAAGGAAGGGTTATAAGAGGAAATATCCAATTTAAAGTGTTATCAAATAGTGCTGAAGTGAGAGTATGAACAAGAAAAAAGGAGAAAGTAAAAGTGAAATATCCACTAGGCTAGATTTAGGTTCAAAATTCTGGAAAACATTTCTAACGGTATTAGCAGCTTCCCTGACTTTTGCTGGACCAACCTACATGGTCTATGCACTTACAAACATCTTGAAAATTGATTATGTTATTTCAATGGTCTCTGGACTTGTTTTATTCATAGCTGGCTTGGCGCTTATATGGTATCTGATTAAGAACAACACTATTTCTTGACGGTTGGTACATCAGATATGGAAGATACATCTTTTTGTGGATAAGCGAAGTGTTTTATCAACTATTCTGAAATGTTTGTGCTTCACTGAAAACATCTAGAACTGAATCTAGTTCGGCAAAGCATATAAAGTATGTCGACGGATATAGCATTTATGCAAGATAACGAAGAGAAAATCGAACACCTCCTACAAAAAAGTAAAAAATCAGTTAAGAGAACAACAATAATTCTTGAGAAAGAGGAACGAGAATTTATCGACTCCCTAATTCGAGAGGGGAAAGAGCCAGGCATCAAGCCTCTAATCTCCAAAATGCTTGATATTTACAGAAGCATGATGATTTATGATTGGCGTTTCCCCGGCGAATATTATTGTGGCATAAGTCGTATGGCGTTCGTAAATGTGGAGTTAATTAACATTCTCATTCAGAATATTTCAGAGGAAAAACGGCGTGAAACCGGAAGAAGAATGGGTGAAGCCACAAAAATCTCCATGGAAGCGACGCTTGGAATCCAAACAACAGATCAAGGAAAATGGCGAGAGGTTTTCAAGCGATTGAGGATACAAGGTTTTGGAGACTTTTACTTAAAAGACAAATATATTCTTGTAAAAGCCCCATTTATCAGCCAACCTCAAATCTTAGCTGGAATTTTAGAGGGCTTACTTGGGACAGAACTGAACACAAAAACTTCCACACCGCCGTTTGTTTTTGAAATCAAAGAAAACATGAATTCAGCGGCAAACGAATAAAACAAATACTTCCTAGGACAAAAGTACACAAACTAGGAGACGCATAAATGTCTTTTCATGAAGCCATGCTTTACGAAAAAATTGATAACAAGAAAGTCAAATGCAACCTCTGCGCCAGAAGATGTATCATAAATGATGGAGGATCAGGCTTCTGTTTGGTGAGAAAAAACGAGGGGGGAATACTTCATTCGCTGGTTTATGCGAAGGCAATTTCGGCATGTATTGACCCAATAGGGAAGAAGCCACTTTCACATTTTAACCCGGGAGCACTTGTTATGTCCATTGCCACGATTGGCTGTAACTTCCGCTGTAAATTCTGTGACAACTGGATGATAAGCCAAGAGAAGGAGATAGCGGGTAGACATTTCCCGCCGGAGGAAGTTGTCAAAGCTGCAAGGGATAATGGCTGCCAAGGAATAAGCTATACGTACACGGAGCCAACAATATTTTTTGAGTACGCCTACGATATAGCTAAGCTGGCCCGAAAAGTAGGATTTTTCAACACGTTTGTAACAAACGGTTATATGACGCCGGAAGCAGTGAAAACCATAGCACCCTATCTGGATGCGGCAACAGTAGATTTTAAAGGGGGCGGAGACCCAGATTTCTACAAAGAGTTTTCAGCTGTTCCATCAGTTGAGCCGATCTATGAGTCTTTGAAGGAAATGAGAAAAAACGACATTCACATAGAAATCACAAATTTAGTCGTACCTAAAAAAGGGGACTCTATTGAGAGACTAAAGGGGCTTGCAGCTTGGATAAAAGACGCGCTTGGCAAAGACACACCTTTTCACTTGTTACGTTTCCATCCAGACTACGAATTAACAACAATTCCAGCTACAACAGTCAAAGCCTTAGAGGAGGCATATGCGGCAGCGAAGGAGACAGGACTACACTACGTTTACATCGGGAATGTACCGGCACACCCGTATGAAAACACGTATTGCCCAAACTGCAACGAATTACTGATTAAACGTTTAAGCTTTGAAATAACAAAATGGAATTTAACAAAGGACATGCGTTGCCCAGCATGTGGACAAGAAATCCCAATTAAAGGCAAACTTCATGCAGACGGATACGCTTATCCATACGCCTTGTTTTAATAGTTCGTTAAACCTAGTTCAAAATGAGCAGGCATGCGGAGAACCCTACGCTCAGATGCAATAACAGTGCTGAACAATAAAGGCGTTAGAGAAAGCCTAGCCAGATACTTATCAGTCATGCAAGATGAAAAACCAGCAAAATTCATGATAGCTAAGAAACTTCAAGCAGAAATCCGCGAAAACGATTCCGTAAATGAACTTTGGGAAAAACACGCAGAGCTTACACAGAAATTTTACAAGATTGAAAGAGAAATCGACACTCATCAAAAAAATCTGTCTAACATGCCAACTCCAGAAAAATCCTATTTGGATCTGAAGACCGCCATTGCAAGAAAAATCCTCGCAAATTGTCACTTCTGCACTCGAAGATGCAACATTAACAGGTTTAAAGGTGAGTTAGGCTACTGCAGATGCGACATAGAAATAACGGTTTCAAGCATTTTTGAACACATGGGCGAAGAACCAGAACTCGTTCCCTCAGGAACAATTTTCACAACAGGCTGCACAATGCGTTGCCGCCACTGCCAAAACTGGACAATATCCCAGCGGGTAGATAAGGGTGAAATTTACACGCCGGAAGCACTGGCAAAAGAAATAGGGCAGTTGCGCTTAAACGGGTGTAGAAACGCAAATCTTGTAGGAGGCGACCCAACGCCGTGGCTGGAACAGTGGCTTGAAACGTTCAAACATGTTGATAAAAACATCCCGGTTGTTTGGAACTCCAACAGCTACTACAGTCCAGAAACAGCACAGCTCCTAGCAGGATTCGTTGACGTTTATCTATTGGACTTCAAGTATGGACCAGAAGAGTGTGCCAAAAAAGTTTCTGATGCCCCAAACTATTGGAAAACGTGTACACGAAACCACCTAGAAGCAAAAAAGCACGGCGAACTAATAATACGTATTCTGGTTTTACCTGACCATCTAGAATGCTGTACAGCGCCTATTATAAACTGGATAGCTGAAAAATTGGGGGTAGAAACAAGGGTTAACGTGATGTTTCAGTACAGGCCTGAATGGCGAGCGCACGAGATTCCAGAACTCCGCAGAAGATTAACAAAAGATGAAATGGAAAAAGCTGTCCGATTAGCCAGAGAATCAAACCTGACAAATTTCATAACATAAATGAAAAGATTGATGATGAAAAAGCGAAAGCTATTTCTTAAAGCATGTTCACTGCTAGAGACTGAATAAGTGATTGAAATGGCATATTGCCCAGAATGCGGTGGCGAAATGCAATATCTATCAGCAACTAAACGCTATGCGTGCAAAAGCTGTGGGCTGTCTGTTACACGTCAAGAATTGATGGAGCTAAGACAGAAATTAAGACCTGAATTTGAATCAGGTGAAGATCAGCGGAAACAGCAGAGAAAAGAATACTTGAAATGGTGGTTCGGCAAGAAAAAATAGCGATTCACCTTAGCGTTTTAGATGGTCATGCTAGCAAATAGCATAAAAGACCAGAACCAGTTTATTTTGGATACTTTGAATTTGAAGGTGAAAAAAATGAATCAAAAGATGGAAATGATTTGCGTTGGCAATGAACTACTAATAGGTAAAACATTGAACACAAACGCCCATTGGCTAGCTAAACGTGCAACCACATGTGGAATAATGGTCAAACGAATTGTAGTTGTGGGCGATGATGTTAACGAGATTGCAGGTGCTGTACGCAAAGCTCTCAGGTGGAAACCTAAGTTCATAGTGACAACTGGCGGGTTAGGTCCAACTTTTGATGATAAAACTCTGGAGGGTGTAGCCGGAGCTCTGAATCGTAAGCTGGAAGTTAATGAAAAAGCTTTGAAAATGGTTAGGGAAAGATATAATTCCTATTTCGCAGAGGGAAAAATAGCAAGGGTTGAATTAACGCCAGCAAGAATTAAAATGGCGACGCTCCCAGAAAGAGCAGAACCGCTGCCTAACCCTGTCGGCACAGCCCCCGGCGTATTAATAAACGTTGAAGAAACGTCTTTAATAGCGTTGCCCGGTGTCCCCACGGAAATGAAGGCTATTTTTGAAGAATCTGTTGCACCTTTGCTTAGAAAGGAGGCGGGTGAACTTACGTTTTTTGAAACAAGCATGTATGCAGACGGCATCATGGAGTCAGCTTTGGCTCCATTGATCGACACAGTAATGCAGGACAACCCGCATGTTTACATAAAATCCCATCCAAAATGCGAGGAGAGAAAACCGCACATGGAGATTCACTTTTCAACAACAACAAGATACTCCAAAACTGCTAGGGATTGCTTAGGAAAAGCAATAATTCAGTTATCAGAACTGATACAAAAAAACGGTGGAAAAGTCGCGCTTAAAAAGAAATAGCAGTATCTATCATCAAAACAAATGTTGCTTTACCAAGATTTCAGGATTATGCCATTGCATGAGTTGGCTAGAATTAGACAAAAAATGATTGGAAATCCGGTGCCTAGACAAACCCTTTAGAAAGTATTTTCACTACTGATAGGAGGTTCATAAGAACCCAAAGCTTTGTTTACGTTTCTAAGAGCGCCCTTATCTTCACTTTCAAATTTTGCATGCCAAGAAGACATGAATGTTATTACCAGATCGTTTTCAAACTCAAATGAATAGCACCCCATTCTCCGGAAGTTCCACAAGTCAAAAGCCTCTACTTTTATCAAAGCAGGCAACTCTAGTTTTCATGTTTTTCCAAGATTTGCTTTGGTTCAAAAGTTTGAGGGTGATACAGTGGATGGACAATGCAACAGGTTATGCCTTCTAGTAGTTCGTGTATGTTCCATGTAGGTGGTTTTGATTTTGAGATATTCGGCATCCACATTAGGTATATGCTGAATGTTCGTCCTTTATACTTACTTTTATGCATCACTTTTATGGATTCTAGAGGTTTGAACCCCAGTGTTTCCATTTGCCACCTCTTAAACCATGGACTCCAGTGATTCTCTAAAGCAATAGTGGCAAAGCCAGAAGAGTCTTTCTCACTATTTATCATGTTTCTTACAAGTAATCTCCCATAATCATGTCCCTTTGCTTTTCTCAAAACCCAGATACAATTCATCACTGTGACATTATCGCCTACTATGGGGTAATAGGAGGCTTCTGAAGGAGCATACTCTATTGTTCCAACAACGTTTCCATTAGCAATAAGGAGCTTTTTATGAAACCCTTTTGGAATAGCTTTTTCCAGATATTTGATTCTTTTCTTGTATCGTTTTGATGGTGGACCAGCCAAGCATCTATAGAGATATTTCTCATATTTGACTTCCTTAGTAATATCAACAATTCTGATTTGAGAAGCAGACATCACATTCACCATGATTTCAAGGGGCTAATATTAGTTCCTCCACAAGACATAAAACTACGCCATAAAACCTATCGAATGGTGCGAGTGATTGCTTGAAGGTAAAAGAGTTCGTTTGCGTAGTTTTGAGCTTTCAGATCTAGATGAGATTATGAAGTACTGGAATAGTCTACAACTGAGAAGACTACTTGGAAATATGGATAGAGGTCCAGTAGCCCGCAATCAGGAGGAGGAATGGATCAAAGATACATGGAAATTACGACAAGAAAGAAAGGCTTTCCTATTTGCAGTCGAAACCATAACTGACAACAAACTAATAGGCGGTACAGGTCTTTTCAAGTTTGACTGGACCAGTAGATCTGCAGAGGTAGGAATAAGCATATACAATCCTGAATATTGGGGCAAAAGTTACGGAGTAGAATCGTTAGACTTAATCCTGAAATTTGCTTTTCAGGACTTGAATCTGAACAGAGTCGAACTTGAAGTATTTGATTTTAACACAAGAGCTTACAAATGCTATCTTAAAGTTGGGTTTAAAGAAATAGGAAAGAAAAGGAAGGCACGTTTCATAGATGGACAATATCATGACAGCATTGTGATGGACATCCTAAAAGACGAATATGGTTAAGCAAGAATAAATGACATAGTTGAAGACCATAGTAATGTATACTGAAGTTTCTTCCACAAGTCATAAAACAGAAGCAAAAGACAAAGTGCCAGACATGAAGTTTGTTGTAGGTTGCGATTTGGAAGAGTACAAGAGATACTATAGGACACTTGATGATCTTCACGACTACTTCAAAACACTTGGCCTCACTGATGTTAAATTCGGAGAACTTGGTGCAACTGAGGAGAGAATAATCAAGAGAGATCCATTTCACCTTATTGTCTGGAGAGAGAATGATGATATCATTGGTCACGCAGTCTGGCATGAAACCAATACTGAGGAGCATGGGAAAGGAGATACTAGAGATAAAGAAGACAAGGAGGTACTCAGGAGACTTCTTGGAGGAAAGAAAGACAACATTGTTGAGCTTCATGAAATCTGGCTAAGGAAGAAGCATAGAGGGAAGGATTATGGAAAGAGGTTCTTTGAATTCTTTGAACATTTCATCAGAAACAAAGGATACGACTCAATTGTGTACTATACGGATAACCCTGCTGCTGTAGCTATATGCAGAAAGAGAGGATACAAAGAAAGCTTTCTAGAGAAAGAGAAATGGTATGTCTTCTGTCTCTCTTTCTAGTTAAGAGCAAACCTCACTGTCGTCTGTTCAGACACCTTCACTTAACGAAAAAAACTAGGCTAAATGTGCAAAAAGCTTCAAACAATTACATTGGGCTTTTGCACATGGATCAATGTTCTTTCATAAGTCATAAAATAGAGAAAGAAGCTCTGTGTCTAGATGGGTTGGTGAAGATGTCAGCTAAGAAAGGATGGAATATTATTTCCAAGGCTTATCAAGCATCTGTCAGGATCTCTCTTGATGATGTACATTATGGTCCGATTTCTCCTGGAGAAACAGAATTGAAATTGCTTGGAGAAGTGGAAAGAAAAGACATTTTAGAAATTGGTTGTGGAGGAGGACAAAATGCAATAGTATTAGCTAAGTGGGGTGCAAGATCAGTTGGATTGGACATTTCTGAGGAGCAGATAAAGTATGCTAGAAGACTTGCTAGAAAACACAGAGTGAGAGTCCGATTCTATGTTGGAAACATGGAGGGCATGGACATGTTTAATGATGAGAGCTTTGATATTGTTCTCTCCTCTTTTGCAGTAGGATATTCAGAGAACCCTGGACAAGTGTTCCATGAAGTTTTTAGGATTTTACGAAAAGATGGGTTTTTTGTTTTCTGTGTTGTTCATCCTATTGCTAATAGGGGAAGGGTTGTCCGATATGGAGGGAGAAAACTGTGGGGTTTAGGTAATTATTTTTACAGGAGAAAGCGAATCTGGAAATGGAAGATAGAAGGGAAAGTTGCTGAGTTTTATGGGTATGGTAGAACCTTCCAAGACTATTTCAACCCTCTAGTCACCTCTGGGTTCATTGTTGAAAAGATACTAGAACCCAAACCGTATCCTCTGAACAAAATGACAGAAGCTGAAATGAAGAAGATTCCCTATTTTGAAAAGGGGTATTTGAAAGACTACGAGATATGGAGGAAAATACCTTTCACCCTACTCTTCAAAGTTAGAAAGCCAATGAAGTAGACACTGCACTTGAAATATCATAAATCATAAAACTGAAAGAATTGTCTTAGAGTGTGGGAGGAGCTGGTGGAAGTGCTGATTAGAGAGTATACTTCTTCTGACTTTTCTCAAGTTAAGAAGCTAATATTAGATGCTAAAAATTTTGGTGCGCCATTCTTAGAGACTGAAATGCTGAATATAAAGAAGAACACATCACTAGGTTTAGGTAAAATCTTTGTTGCAACCATAAGAGATCAAGTCGTTGGTTACATTTCGTTGGGTAGAAGGATATTTGCTTTAACTATAGATTCCATTATTGTTGACCGAAACCATCAAAGAAAGGGTGTAGGCAGAAAACTTGTTGAAAAAGCAAAGGAATATGCAAAGTCACAGAGGTTTCATGTCCTTCGGACTGATACAGGAACCTTCATGGATTACGCCATCAAATTTTACATTGCCTGTGGCTTTGAGCCATGCGGCTATGTAGAGCATGACTTCAGCCTAGGTTCAAAACAATTGCATTTCTACATTGATCTATCTAAGAAGACTTGAGATCAAGGTGTGATATGTAGTAGAGCACGCGTAACCATTAGAAATCGCACATGACTTTCGCAAACTTAATTTTCAATTTGTCACCTACATTTGAGGTGTGATTAAGATGACAAATAAAATCATCAACCAGACCTTTCAGATGTTTCCGATCGGTTATATTCGAAGAAACGAGAAAAACATCAGCCTAGAAATCTTGGATTCTTTTAGACCGGCTCTAAAGCAACTCGATCACTTCAGCCATGTCATGGTGTTCTGGTGGGCGCATAAACATGACAACGAAAAGAGCCGGAGTACGTTGCAGTGTGAACCTCCTTATGCTAAGGGAAAAATTACTGGTGTATTTGCGACCAGAGCAGAATATCGTTCTAATCCAATCGCCATGACCACATGTAAGATTTTAATGGTGGATGAAACCAAAGGGATTGTCGCAGTTGCAGATATCGATGCTTATGATGGCACGCCAATTGTTGACCTAAAGGCTTACTTTCCTATATGTGATCGAGTAAGAAACACGAAAATCCCTGAATGGCTCTCAGAGTGGCCAGAATGGATGCCCGAAGAAGGAATAGGGCTATAAACTCCAGTGTAAGCAGATCAGTCCGTTAAAACAGCGCGCGTGGGGTCAACGAGGAGAAGGGGCTTAACCCTGCTTCTGAGGAGGACCAATCGACGGTATAGATAAGAGAAAAAACACGATGCACCCATCGATAATGGCCCCTTCTATCACCCTCCACGTCCTCCCTTACCTGTTTCACGCGAGCTCCTTCGTAGAGGTGTGGGAAACCATTTTGGAACTCTTTTACTATATTCAATGTACTTGTCGCCGAATATTTTTACTAGATCTTCCTCTTCATAACTAGTCATCTTATCAAAAAGGACAGCGTAGCAAATCCATGGAATTAGTGAAACAAGTGACATTGAGCCGAAGAAAAAGCCGAGATACGCTAGAAGAATACTCAGGTACAGTGGATGGCGAACATGAGCAAACACACCATCAGTTATTAACGTGAATTCTGCGCTTTTCTTGCCAAACAAAGCTTCATGCGAATAGAACCCTAACGCGATAGCAGAAATCTCCAAACCAACAAAAAAGGCTATACGAATAACGTCTGGAACAAAACCCACAAATCGATCAGAGAGTTTAAAAATAAAGGAATCTGAGATCCAAACTGCAAAAAACAGGGCAGCCGACAAAAGTAGTATCTGGTCTGTATGCGGAAACTCCTTGCCCATACTAGGGTGCTTCGGTTCTTTCACACCATTCAACTACAGTTCCCAACCTTATCTGATTAACGTATGCAATCCTGCAATGGCGTGGAAGTTGGGATTTGAATCCCCCGGTGTGCTGGTGATGTCTCCCGCAAAACCCCATTTTTCTACCTAGTGTGTCAAACAATCTCACCCTTTTTCAGCCTAGGACAAACGAGTCTCAGCTTCAATTCAGTGAATACTAAGTGAATTGGATTAGGTCTACCTTGGTTATGGTGACTTTCCCTCGGCAGCCTGGAGCGTTTTCTAAATGCCAAACAGTATATTGCTCTTTGGTTTTGGCTTTATCTAAGTATGAATGTTCCTGCTGAAACTCTTTACCTATTGATGGGAAGCACTTCCAGTTTCACTATGTGCAGGGTTGGAAGCGCGTGCGTGCGCTAAGGCTTTTAAGGATTGAACCTTTTGAATATCGCGCGCGCGGAGAAGCAAGAGACTGGAGAGATGTAGACAAGCGCTCTGCGTGCACTCACTTATATTTCGAAAGGCAAAATAGCGCCTTGCAAGAACTAGTGGATAAGTGAAGATCGAAATGAAGAAACAATCTGTAACGTTTCGCATGGCAGAAACGAGTGACTATCGTGTGTGTTTGCCTCTATTTGAGGCTCTGTATCACGGAGACATCGGACCAAGATTCAAGCAAACTTTTGAGAGCTTCGTCAGCAATGAAGGCAGCTTGGTCTTGCTTGCTGAATATTCCAACAAGGTGATAGGCGTCTTAGTGGGAAGTTATCACTTAGACATTGATTGGGAGGGTAACATCGCAAAAGTTGATGCACTAATTGTTGATCAGAAACTTAGAAAGAAGGGAATTGGCCGGAAACTAATGTGTCATTTTATCACTATGGCTAGAAGGAAAAAATGTAAGGCGATCAAATCTCGGATAAATAGAAAAAACATAGTTGCTCAGAAATTCCACGAAAGTTTGCGTTTCACTGAAGCTAACACCTTCGAATACTTCCTCGACTTTGAAAATGCTGAAGAGGACTAAGAGGCTGGAGAGAGGCTGACTTTCACACTGAAAGCTCGCTAGATGTTCGGAAAATGTCAAATACGTTTCAAGTCAATAAGAAGCCACAGTAACAAGGAGGTGAACTTATGACAGTTGTGAAAATCATAGAGCTTGTTGGGCATTCTACAAGTGGATGGCAAGACGCTGCAGAAAACGCTTTGACGGAAGCTGCGAAGACTGTAAGGAACATCGTTGGAATAAATGTTGTCGGTTGGACAGCAAAGGTTGAGAACAATGAAATCACTTCATACAAAACTAACGTCAAAGTAGCGTTCAAAGCTGAAAGGCCTTGAATAGAGCACACTCTCCTTTCCACCAAGCTGTCGCGCGTGCGATGGTTGTGAAGGCTTTTAAGAGCTGAACTCTTTGAATATTTAGGGAAGGCCAAGATTTTGCGGAAGGTAAAAGATGTAATGGTTACAAATGTAGTAACCGTTGATGCTGGTGTGAATCTGAGGAAAGCGGTTGAACGAATGAATAAGCATGAGATAGGTTGCTTGGTTGTGCTGGAGAAAGGAAGTTTCGTGGGAATGTTAACTGAACGTGACGTTCTGAAGAGAGTTGTAGTCAAAGCTCGAAATCCCGATGAGACACTTGTAGGAGATGTTATGTCTAAGCCTTTGGTAGTTGTGGAGCCTGAGGCAAGTTTGGAAGAAGCAGCTAAGTTAATGTTTGAAAGAAGAATTAAGAAATTGCCAGTGATAAAGAATAAAGAGATTGTAGGTCTTGTCACAATGACAGACATAGCACGTATCCATCCGGAAATGGTCGAGTATATTAAGAGCCTTGCCGCGAAATATGATCTGCCTAAACGAATGGAAAAGGTTATTCACTACTATGTAGTATAACGAGCATAGTATCTATAACCGTTAATCTGCTTCTATAACGTTGCATAAGGCAAAAATACTTTGCCACAGTTTCTGCGCGCGTGGTTGGGTTGCTAAGGTTTTGCGCAGAAATACGCTAGATGGTTTTATTGAAGTTCATTGACACTCACAGCTGATACTTTATTTTCGGATCTGACTGAGAAACAAATAGAAGCTCTCTTGATGGCGTACAACTATGGCTACTATGAGATGCCAAGAAAAGCTGATGTTAAGACTATAGCCGAAAAAGAACAAGTGCCAAGAACAACTTTCCAAGAACACCTCAGAAAAGCCGAAAGCAAACTTGTCGCATCACTAGTTCCCTATATACAGCTATTTAAGCAAGCTTCAGTAGAGAAAAAAAGCAGTCTCAAAATAATGTAGATCTTGTCATCCCTTTTTTTGGGTGGAAGCTTGCTTGCCGTATCGGCTAGCATCGTACGTCACTTGACGGTACAATGCTAATATTTCCTTTGTCGCATATAGTATCGGATAGAAATGAAAGCGGTAAATACGCGAAAACTGGTTTTTAAGAGAAATACTTGGAATATGGGGAACGAGCAAGAATTCGTCCAATACTGTAAGCATAGCCTTATGACCCCACACAGCTGGAAGAGGAGCTAGCATGAAAGAATACCAGATTTTGAAGAAGAAATTAGGTGTTCCTGATAACCTGATGTCGATTTTAACGAGACTAGTATCGCAGGAAGAAAGCCAAGTTTTAGCTTTGATAACGGAAGAGTTTCTCACAGCTTTCACTATTGCAGAAAAACTTGGAGAGAGGAACCCGGAGAAGCTTTCTTCAATGCTCAAAACCCTTTATCAGAAGGGCTTTCTTTATAAGAAGACGATTGATGGTGAAGAAGCCTATCGGTGCAGGAGCTTCTACGACATAATTCGATCACATCTCGAAGAACATAGATACAATGAGTTAGAATTCAAGAATCTTCATATGCTTCGGCAATACTATATGTCAACAAGGATTAGAAAAACCGAAAAGACCATAAAAAACGGCGAGCTGAAATATTCTTCTGAAGTCATACCTGTAAAGGAAGCATTTTCCCCAAAACAATATGTACTGCCCACACAACAAGCCATTGAATTCCTGAGGAAAGCCAAAACTATCGGTCTCGCCAAGTGTGGATGTCGTGTGGCCTTCAAAAACTGCGATAACCCTGTAGACACCTGTCTTCTCTTGGATGAGGAGGCTGAATATCTAATATCGCGAGGGCACGCCAAAAAGATACAAATTGAAGAAGCAAAGAAGGTTCTTAAGATTGCAAATGAAGCTGGTCTAGTCCATCTCACGTTGTACTTGCTTGGCCAGAAAATCTATGCCGTTTGCAGCTGTTGTCCATGTTGTTGCCACGATCTGCAAGCGCTATTAAAGTATGGAAAGACTTTCTTCACGGCCAAATCTGACTATGTTGCAACATGCGATACAGACCTTTGTATTGGATGTGGCGTATGTGTTGAAAGATGTGTATTTGGTGCCAGAGAAATGCAAAATGGAAAATCGGTGGTGAAAGAGGAAAATTGTTATGGATGTGGACTATGCGTTGCAACATGTCCCACGAATGCCTCTGAGCTTATCCTTCGAAAGAAAAATAGCGCAGTAAATTGAAGGAGAGAGGATGATGTTAGGTGAACTCGATGAAAAGGCAAAATTGAAGCGTGCAGGTGGACTACTCAATTCAGTCATAAAGGGTTTGAACGAAATTAACTTGGAAACTAGGCAGAAGATTATAGAGCTATATGGTGAACCTTGCGCATGCGAGGACGGAGACCTCGACATCGCCAAAAAGATCGCTGAAGAGTGCACGTGCTAACCATTCTGAACCAAAAGAAGAGAAGATTAAGGAAATCTAAAAAAGGAGAAAAGGACGACCAGAAGCGTGCGCGTAATAGCTCAAAAACGTGCGCAGTACCGCCTTAGCCCACGACAACGACCACTTTTTGCGCACAACTGTGCGCTTTTGTGCGCTTTTTTCAGTTTTCTTGGCCAAGCGCACACTTCTGAAATAATGGAAAGCTATCAAATTGAAATGCGCGCGCCGACTCCAGAAAGAAACAGTGTCTAGCTCTTTATAAAGTGACCAAAAGCATAAAAACTTACAAAACTGCCCCTTTTCTAGTTTTCCTGCAACAAAAACAGCACACTCTCTGTTAAGAAACAGATTTTAACTATATCTATCAAACGCGCGCTTATTCGGAATTCATAATATGAATATTTCGTTAAAGTTCATAAGAAACATAAATCATGTAGACGACAACATTTTCAGATCTAAAGTGAATCTCAAACTCCAGAAAACGTTCACGGTATTAACGGTTTTTCTTACGTTTTCTTATTTGTTTCCACATTGCCTATCTCAGAGTTACAGTTGTTCCTATCAGCTTTTGGACAGCCCAAATGGTTCGACTTATTACAAGCTGAATGTGGCTGTTTCACAGTCACTTTATGATTACTACTGTGAAAAAAGCCATAGACTAAGCTCAAACGATGATTTTGCCATGTTCGTTACGCCCTACGCTTTAACGCCAGTTGCCAACAGCCTCTGGGAAATCTACACTGATGATGAGGATTTCGCAAATGGAATACTTATGATTGTTCATCAAATACCTTATGAAGAAACTTCGGGAGTGAAATATCCTATAGAAACAATTGTGGAGAACAAGGGAGACTGTGACCTCTTTTCGTACGTTGCAGCTTCCATTATGAAGGCCGGTGAGATTGATGTGGTGCTTCTATACTATGAAAGTGAAAGGCACATGAACGTCGGTGTTCATCTTTCACATGAACCGCAGGATGTTAGAGGTCAGACCTACAGTGTTACATACAATAACATTCAGTATTATGTTGCTGAATGCACAGGAGGCAACTGGAAAGATGGGTGGAGAATCGGTGAATGCCCAGATGGGTTGAAACATGCCTCTCCAAAGGTGATAACGCTTGAAAACTGTGAACAAGAGACTTCAGGACATGTTTCCGCAAGCTATCAAACGTTAGAGTCATCAACAATATCATTAACACTTTCATCCAAAAATGTTGTTCAAGGAAGCGTCATCACACTTTCAGGACAACTTTCGCCACATCTGCGAAACGAGACAGTTACCATTTACGTTAAAATGAACAACTTGCCTTGGATTGTTTTGGATTCTATTACAACAGATTCTGAGGGACGATTTGGATATGTCTGGAACACAAAGGTTGCTGGTGTCCATTATATCCGTGTGAGCTGGTCTGGAGATAACGATTACGCTGCAGCTGACAGCCCAATACATAACGTGATAGTTTTATCTATATTCTTCATTTTTCTGTTAATTATCACTTTGATTTTGGTCTGCATAGGCACAGCTGTGTTCTTAACAGCAAGACAGAATCAACAAGTACAGGAACCGCAGCCTCCAGAAATTCCCTTATAAGCCGGAAAAGACTTTTACCTTAGAATAAGTCTGAAAACAAGTGAATAGCGCCTTATAGAATAGGGATATGAAATGTTTATCATCTTCATTATAGGAACCGCGGGATCTGGCAAGTCCCTTCTGACAGCAACCTTCAGTGAATGGTTAAAAATGTCCAAACAAAACGTTGGAGTTGTAAATCTAGATCCCGGAGCTTTGATGCTTCCATATTCACCTGATGTGGACGTTCGAAACCATGTGAACGTGGGAGATTTAATGGAGAGGTATGGTTTAGGGCCAAACGGCGCTTTGATAGTGGCTGCAGATTTAATTGCAGATAAAATTGATACGATATCAAGGGAAATTGAAGAGTTGAACCCTGATGTTGTTTTGGTAGATACTCCTGGACAGATAGAGTTATTCGCTTTCAGAGCTAGCGGACCGTATATCACCTCTGAACTTACAAAAGAAAACAAAGCTATAGTTTACTTGTGCGATGCTGCTTTTTCGCTCAACCCGCTTAATTATGTTTCAAATCTCTTCCTTTCTGCAGCGGTTTACAATCGTTTCCTTGTTCCTCAAGTGCATATCTTATCTAAATGTGATTTGCTTCCAGAAGAGGATGTCAATAGAATTGTGGACTGGTCGGCTGATCCAAAAGCGTTAGAAGATGCAATTGAACAGAAACTTGAAGGGACAAAACGGTTGCTCAGCAGAAGCATGGCGCGGGCAATTCACGAGCTTGGCATAGATTTTTTGCTTATCCCTGTATCATCAAAAACAAACGAGGGAATAATCAATTTCAACACAGCTTTGGAACGCGTCTTGGCTGCAGGAGAAAAATACACGTACTAACCACAATTGTTAGCAAACGTCCAAGCTGCCGCCAACGCGCCGTATCCAGCCTTCACTGAACAATCAGCGCTCCCAATAACTATTACATCGTTTTCTTCAGGCTTCAGGATCTTAATAATATGGTTCGCTGCTTCTGGAAAATCCTTAGTTACATCATCGCTTACAGATGGAATGATTAAACGTCCTCTTTTAACCATGATTGTTGTGGCACCCTTTGCACCTAACATTATGGCTGCATCACGTTGCTCTATGCCTGATCCAACTTTATGCCCGCAGTTCTTGACTAGAATTGCAAAATTGTAGTCTGCAAGCGTCAGCTCGCTCTTACCAATCCCAACTCTCCTCCTAAAAATCGTTTTGTACTCATTCCATAGCTCTAAGCCCTTACGTGTTAGAACACAGCCTAACTTTGAGGTTGTAACTAACCCAGCATCTTTTAATCGGTAGATCATAGTGCGCACGACGCCTCCTCCAACACTTAGTTCATCAGCAAGTTTGTTTCGGCCAATCGGCTTCTTAGCAATGAGCTCTATTGCACGCAGCATGTGAAAAACGGAAAAGGTTGGAGAAGGCCCTGGAGCCTTTTCACCGATGATTTCCTCTAGAAATCGCTTAAACGTGTGAGACATGTGTTTCACAGCAATCAGTTAAGCTGTGGATTATTATAATTTGTTTATCAGCAAAGAAACAGGCATGATTTAGACTCTTAGATCAGAAGCTGCTTTTTCGTGTGTAGTATTCTCTTACTATACCGGCTGTTAGTGCGATTAAACCTACTGCGAGCAGGTAGATGAGAGGATAAATGAATATTGACAACATGGCTTCATATGTTACTGCAGACGGCAGCTGTGGAGAGAAGAAAACTACAACCCACATGATAACGAAGGCTCCAATGCAACCCATCCCAAGACCTACGGAAAGCCCGTGTACGAAGCCGCTTCTGTCCTCATTTTGATTAATCGATACAAGATTCTGCAGTAAGTCTCTTGCTCCATATCCTTGTCTTTGCTCTGTTGGTTCCTCTGCAACCGCATATTCTTCCCGTTGCTCTATCTTCTGCTCTTCAGGAACTGTTGCATCATGTTCATCCATGTATGTTTCTTCTTCCTGATATTGCACGCCTTCTTGTATTTCACTTTCGGTTTCCACAATATTCGCCCTTCTTGTTTTTGTTGTTGAAGTCAACTAATAAGATTATTCAATTCTGTATTCTTATTCTGAATACGAATTCGAAATCCGAAAAAGATGGATTATTTTGAAACAAGTTTTGGAGTAAGCTGTTCTATTGCGTTCTTAAGCTTGTTCCATTCATCAAGATTTCTAATGTTAAACTTGTGTTTCCTCTTCCATGAGCCGTCTCGGTTGTGCCAAAGATACAGGCCAATTGATCGCTTTCCTAAGGATTCAAAAACAACTATTGCCTCCCACCATTTCTCGCTTTTGAAAATCGTAATGTAGTCGATGACTTTGTAGAAGTCAGATATAGGTAATTTATCACTTGTCTCTTCAGTCACGTTTCAACCACCTGCCTCATAGAAGTGAAGCTTTGCTATTTTAAGTGTTTTTAGCTATTCCCGTCTGCAAAGGTTGGAAAGCTCCGTTCATAAGGACGTTGGTGGCTGAACTATCCTTGTTGAACACTTTAACCGTGGGTTTAGACACTAGAAAGTCCATGTGATTTCCAGAAGGGTTTTTTCCGTTAGGCATATCTAAATTGTTACCGAAGGCTATATGAATTGTTTTCAGCATTTTTTCAGTTTCTAGAAACTCTGGGACAAACCTTGCTTGAGGGTTTATTCCAAAAGCGAATTCACCTACAACATTTGACCACTCGTCAGTATCCAACGAGCTGTTAACTCTCCTCAGCACTTCAGCGTCCCCAGAAGAAACATCTTGAACCCTACCGTTTTTAACTGCTATTTCTACTGGAGTTTTTATTGGGCCAATTCCACCTATGGCCATGTCGCATACCAATTTGCCTTCAAGAGAGTTTTCTACTGGTGCAACTATGACTTCGCCTGTTGGAAGATTCATCCACTTCATCGAGTCCCAGTCTATCCTTGTGTCTGTGAAGAAGGGTCGTCCTTCAACACCTAATGAAACGATTGTTCCAGCTGGATTCGTAACTTCAACCCTGACTGCTTCACTTAGCTTTCTAATCAGCTTGTCCGCAAATGTCTGCATCCGTCGATGTTCATCAACTGTTAACGCCAACGCTCCTTCAGTCAACATATCCAGTGTAACGCCTGGACAATGTCCTAAACGAGCCTTATGACCTTCAGTTTCCATTTTAATGAGTTGAATTCTGAATTGTGTCTCCTCACGAATTCCACGTAGAAGATTAATGTAAATATCTGGTGCTTGCTTTGTCAGGATGTCCATGATTTGTGGTGGAACTTCCTTCCGGAATGTTTTCGGATCAGTCTTCAACTGCACTAAGCGTGTTTGAAGATCAAGCTTCAAAGCACCGTTTGCAAAGGCTTTACCGACACTCATCTTTTCATGATCACAGAAAACGACTATGCTCTTACCTTTTTTTGCTTCCAAAACACAGTTCAACGCGTTTTTCGCGGCTTCCCAAGCATTCATATGAATACCCACTCACAGCAAACTAAGGGAACCTAAATGATAAAGTTTTACACTTGAAATAACCCCGACATCCATTCACCAAGTTGTCATCATATCCGTTAGCACGCGCTAGACTAGAATTTTCCAGTAGCACGCGCGCTGGTGCAATAGGGATATTCACAAAAGGAAAAGTTACCAGAAAAGAATTGTACAAACATGGCATATCTATGGCATTAGCAAAATTTTTCTCTCCAAAAATATCCAGAAAATAAAAACTTAAAACATCCTTAACTCATTTCTGCAATTTTGATGGAAATATTGTATCCTTCTTTGGCCAAATGTTTGTTTTTTGAGAGACCGCCAAAATGTGACTACATATTAAACGGTGTTTAAAGAAAGGACAGTTACACTTGTAGCATCCCCGTTCATATTTTACCCAGTATTTTCCATACTTCTTTGAATTAACCATATAACGGAACCACATCCATTCATCTGCCCCCTCATTTTTTTCACCATTAACAAATTGAATGCTCTTTGGATGCCGTAAATATTCTCTGCTTATTCTAAATTTTTTTCCCACCAATCGGTCTTTCAAAATCCACTTCTTAATCCATTCTGGCATCATCAAACTTCACAACAAGGTATAACCGATTATTCAATTGTTTATGGCTGAACACCTAAATTAATTTTGGCGATTAGTACGCACTCATAAAAGCAGGCTTTAACTTCATCCTAGAAATGGATGGAATCAAGATATCCGGAAACGGAAGTAAACATCACACGAGAAAATCAAGACCTAATAGATTAGCCCAAAACTTAGCCGATTGGGATTTATCTAAATGCAGTGGAGATGTCTCCCCCAACTTCCCTCCCCTTTATGTAATGTTAGCAGAAAGCATTATGAAGAAATAGCGCGCGGTGATACATGGATTGTGGGGGGGGGAATTCTTATCTTCTGTGAGTACTTACACGTATGATGAGATGAAAGTAAACTCTGCAGTTGAAATCATTGATGTAACTGAAAATCCTGAATATGAACGATTCCTCTACAGATGTCTCTTTCATAGTAGAGGTGCCTTTTATAAGAAACTCTTTCGCAGTAGAAGAGATTCTTTTTATAAGAAACGTCAGGAGTACTTGCAGTCTGCTATTCCAAAGGGTTTTCACAAGAAGATTTTGTTTTTCAAGGGGGATCAAGTTGGCACAATTGAGTATGCACCTGCTGAGGGTTCTGGTCTTCCTATCATGGGTGATAATATTATTGTTATGAATTGTATATGGGTACATAGGAGGGCTAAGGGGCATAACTTTGGAAAACGATTATTGGAAAGCATGATAGAAAGCGAGAAAGGAGTTTCTGGTTTTGCTACGATAGCCTTAGAGAATTACTGGGGTGGATACTTCAAGAGAAGTGATATGGAGAGTCTTGGATTCAAATCTGTGAAATCGATCAGAGTTAGGCACAAGACGAAGAATAGGAAAAGATGCTTCAACGTACACCTCATGTGGTTACCAGCAACCGAAGACTCGAAACTCCCTACATGGGATGAATCAAAACTTCTGGAAGGCGTATACTTCTGCAGAGGTCACTCTCTATACCATGATAGACACCTTAAGCCTCATCAAAGACTAAAACTAAGAGAAGTACTCGAAAAATGCTGATTCTAACGCCCTACAGAGTGGAGACATCACCAATCTCCTAGCTTTTTTTCCGTTAGGCTTTTGCTTGATACGCACTCCATAGCCTATGTACGGCAACCGTAAGAGTCAGCGATATTCATATACTATCTCTAATATGCGCACATGCACAAGAAGTGATTGTGTAATGGGTCAATTTGAAGATACGATTGAATGGGTGCGCGAGGAGAACTATCCGCTGACAAGGTACAACACTCTTCGTTATATTTTAGATAAAGAGGAGGATGATTCTGAGGTTAAAGATAGCCTTGTCAAGATGATGAATTCTCGACCTATCTCACCCATTCTTGAACATCAAAATGAAGATGGTGGATTTATGAACCGGTCATGGTTTGAACGTGCCAAAACAGAATCTTACAAGCGTGCTATTAGATGGGGATACCTCCCAAAATATAAATCCACAATCTGGCAGGTCCGTTTCTTGGCACAGGTGGGTATTCCTGCAAAGGAGCCGCGAATCAAAGCGCTTAGTAAATATGCGCTTAACCATGTCTATGAAGAAGGAAGAGGGTTCTTCAATGACTTTCTAGCGTGTGTGAATGGAGATATGGTATGGGCCCTCTGCAAGTTTGGCTTCGAGCAGCGTTCAGAGCTGAAAAAAGCCTTCGAACTCCACGTTCGCTATCAAAAATACGAAAACGGGGATTGGATCCCACCGAAAGAATGGCCATACAACGGTAAACAAGGCTGCTGCCTTGGACCATGCACTTGTTATAATGGTGTGACACAGTTATTGAGGGCAATGACAGTGGTGCCAGAATCATATTGGACTAGTAAAGCTAAAGAAGCAAAAAAGAACACAATTGACTTCTTCTTAAGTCATGGCATTGTTCGTAGGAAATGGAAACAAACCTTTAGTAAAAGTCTCCCATCCTATAGAAAACATAGAACAACACCACTGTTGGAATTCACTGCTCCAATAGGAGCGCAGAGCGACCCAATAGAAGTTACTACTAATCTCCTACTACTGGGGGTTAATGCTTCCAAACTTGATGAAGCAATCGGCTTCGTATTGTCCAAACAAAACACGAAGGGCAGATGGGTCTTGGAGAAAACTTTGAGCCCAATGTATAGTAGTTGGGGTAAAAAAGGTCAAGAGAGCAAGTGGATTACTTTCCGTGCCCTTAGAATGCTCAAACTAGCCGATCATCTGTAAAGATTTGAACCCCACCATACTTGGCGATGTCTCCCGCAAAACCCCACTTTTTTCTGTGTTATGTGTCCACAGTAACTTCACTTAGTTAGAGCCTTTTTAGCCCGGCATCAATTTTGTCATTTGGTTGCTATGGTTTCAAAGATGCTACCTTCTGCAAGTGTATTTCATAGCCTTCCTTAGCTTTCTGTGTTTGTTCCTCAACCCATTTCTCAAATCCAATTTCTTTGAACCGCTTATACCTATCCATCGTATCTGTATCTGCATACTCCTTGAATTTGGAACAAGGAAACTCTTCACATTCAAAACAGATGCGCAATCCTTTTTCAGAACAGCATTTCTTTACCTCACACCATGGGGGTCCTCCTCCTTGTTGGCACCCTGGACATTTTGCATTCTCGATGAACCAATCTAATCCCATCGAAAATTGCTTAAAATCAAATACACCCTTAGACCTAAACTCGAAACCATAGAGATCTGCAAATTCTTTCATCTGCTTGGCTGTTTCAACGATTAGCCCATTATATTGTCCACAACCACCGCAATAATCACCACATGGAGCAACTAAATCATAGTTTCCCATTTTCTATTCTCCTATCTTAGAATTTTGCTGTCTTTAATTCTTCTTCAAATGCTGCTCTGACTTCCTCTTCCTTCACCGGAGGCCCACCAACAACACATCTTCCATTTACATAAATGGCACCAACCTCCTTGTATTTCAGAATATTTTCCTTTGTGTTCGTGTCATATTCATTTATGACAATATATTCCTTGAACTCGTCTGCAACTTTTCTCACGACTTCAGCGTTTCGCCAGATTATGGGACAGCGGTCATTTTGGAAGATACTAACTACAATCTTTCCCTTTTGCAGTTTAGGTTCAAAACTTCCCTGAAGCCAATCAGGATTTTCCACTTCTTCAAATTTCTTCAGAAGCATAGACATATATGCCCACTTTGCCACCTCTACGAAACCATGCTTCTGAAAGAACGACTGTGCCATCCAGTGATCATCTGCACATGTCACTGCTACACCTTTTCGCCCAAGTTTTCTTGAATCTTCAAGGCAGGCTTTCAGTAATGCGCTACCAATTCCCTTTCGTCTTTCCTTCACATCCATACAGAATATAACCATCAAATCTTTGCCTACGATTTCCATTGGCGCTATTTCTATTGGATAATATTCAATAAAGCCCACGACATCATTGTCTCGATAGGCAATCTTCGCTCTTCCTCCTTTTTTCAATTTTTCGTTGAGAAACCTTGTTTTTCTCTTCTTTCCCTCAAGATAACGCTCTTCATCTCCCTCAGAATAAGGGGCTTCGGGATTCAATTGCTGGAAGCAAAACCCTGCCTCGTCCCAAATATTTTCCACGGTCAAATCTCTTATCTCCGCCATATTTTCCTCCTTCCCTATCATTTCTTCATACCTTGCGAGTGAACACGTTACCTAACTATCTATTGATAAGACCTTTTATAAATCTCAATTCCCAGCCTTAAAAACACTTACGCGCGCAGCTGTGCTCTACTGCCAAAGGTCGACTTTGAATACTTCACTGAAATTGAAGCTGTTCAGGTGTTCCGTAAGAGAAAGTAAGCGTGTTACAAAAAGGGCTGGCGTGTTGGTTGTAATCGCGTACAGTGGTGATATCTCCCGCAAACCCACATTTTTTTTTATGTTCACGTTTAAACGTATGTATGCGCTCTCACTCTAGTAGAGGTAACCTTGGGATACTGGGTTTTGCTGGTAATGTCTATCAGACAAGCTCCTCTCTGTACGGAAATAGTGCTGGTGTTCCACCTGTATGGATGAAGACCACATTGTCCTCTTTTCTGAAGTGTCTATGCTCAATCATATCGATAAGTCCAGCCATAGCTTTTCCAGTATAAACTGGATCAAGCATTACACCCTCGATTTGAGCCACTGAACTGATTGCGTCTAAACACTTTGAGGAGAGTATTCCATATCCCTTTCCAGCATACCCTTCAACTACAGTCACATCCTTTGATTCCACAGTCACCTTTATGTTAAGAAGCTTGGCAACCCCATCTGCAATCTCAGCAGTCTTGTCGGCTAGGTGAGTAGAGGAATCGTGATCCTTCTCCACATGAATACCAAGAACGTCAATTCCCAAATCTAAAGCCTTATTAGCTAATACGAGTCCAGCTTGGGTTCCACCTGAACCCGTAGCATGAACAAGATAATCAATCGTCAAGCCGGTTTTCTGCGATTGGATGACAAGTTCTAACATCGCGTTGACGTAGGCAACAGCCCCAACTGGATATGATGCACCTCCAGGTATGACGTACGGAACATGCCCCTCCTGTTCCAGTTCCTCTGCTATCTCCTTCATTACAGAGCTGATATCGGACGTATCTGCATCGACATATCTTATATCAGCGCCGAGAAGGTGATCTAAGAGCAAGTTTCCATCGTATTTTTGTGGCTTTTTTCCTCGTAGAACAAGAACTATTTCCAATCCCAGCTTTCTTGCAGCAGCAGCGATGGCACGGGCATGATTTGATTGAACTGGACCTGTTGTCACCGCCACATCAGCCTTTCTTTTCAACGCATCTGCAATGACAAACTCAGCTTTTCGCTCTTTGTTGCCTCCAAAAGCCAAACCCGTACAGTCGTCCCTTTTAATCCACAAATTCGGACCTTTCAGAGTCTTCGAGAGCCGAGGCATCTCCTCAAACGGAGTCGGCAAGTTCAGGATTCTTACTCTCGGAAGCTTATCGATTCTCGCTCTCAATTCCCCAGCGGTGAACAAGAAACATCACCTAACAGAAAGGATATGCCATATTCGTCTATTAAAATTGCACGCAGTGCGGAACGTAAGATTTGAACCTAACCCACATTGGAGATATCTCCCGCAACTCTCCCTTTTCTTTATTCAAAGAAAACCCACGTGTATTGACTGTTTTTCCTAAACATCAGGCGGTCCCTCTCTAACTTTTCTCCTTATCTGCTTCAGATCTCCCTTCCAACTGTAGACTCTCTCCACCCACCATGTGTTCTTTCCTGATTTCAGAATCGGCTCAAAGTATTCCCTTAATTTCCTTTTGCTTCGAGGAGCCTTTCCTAGTGTTATGAAGTCGAAACCCTCTAGATTTCCTCTATATTGTTCAATGTATCCAGCCACATTTTCAAAGTATTTCGCTACTTTTTCTCCATTTCTATCAGTGAACTCAGGAAATGTTCCCTCAAACCTTGCTGCCCTACGGAATGGTTTCATGCGCCAAGACCACCTGCCTCAACCTACCCAGATGGGGATTCTGTCTTTGTCTCCATAAGGTTTCGGCAGAAAAACCGTTCCTTCTTCTATTTTGTAATGCTTCCCAGAGAAGCTGAATGGCTCTCCTTTCCACAATCCCTGCAAGATTTCTAGGGATTCATCAAGTTTTTCTCCTCTTATCTTGTTGTCGATTTCTTCCCCAAATCTTTTGAAATCCTGTTTTACCACTGAGCCTAGTCTAACTCCAAGGATCAATCTTCCTTTTGACAGATGATCTAATGATACACTTTCTCTTGCCACTTTCCAAGGACGGCGTCTCGCAAGTGGAGTGACCATGGGACCTAACATTATTCTCTTTGTATTTGCAGCAATAGCAGCTAGTGCAATCCACGGATCAATAGCCCGCGAATCTGCTCTTAGCTCGTGTAAGATGTGATCCCAAGGGAATATCCCGTCCCATCCAGCTTCTTCAGCATCTTGTGCAAGAGCTATCAACCCATCAAAATCGCTGTAGATGCCTAAGTTGCTGATTGATATGCCAAATTTCATACAATAGATTCTGTGCTTTTCATATATAGTTGTTTTTTCACATGCCTTGTAGCAAAAAGAAAGACTGTCCCAAGTTCATTTTAGTGGGGCCGCGGGGATTTAAACCCCCCACCAAGTGGAGACATCTCCCGCAAAACCCCGTTTTTCATAATATGCTGTGTGAAAATCTTAATAAACGCTCTTATGAGTCTAAAAGATTAAGAGTGATAATAATGGTCGAGAAAGAAGATAGACTCACGATGGAAGAGTTCCACAAGAAGGTAGCTGTCGA
>DAOVQA010000169.1:0-3194 GCA_030628925.1 Candidatus Bathyarchaeota archaeon
CACAGAAGTAGATCTCAGCAACACCAGAGTTGCAATGGTAGTTTTCATAATAACCACAGTGTTCTTCGTAGCTACCACACTTTACTTAACGCTTAAGAAACCCAGAGAATACTGGTAAAGCCACAACCTTCCATATTTTTTTGTTCTCAGAACTGTACAAATCACTTTTTATGCAGATTCCGAGCAGCGACAAATGTTAAGCCTCTCTCTGTTAACGCTTTAGCTGTCCTGTTAACCGAATCATGTTTGTCAAGGTAATTAATCAAGAGCTTCGGCATCAAACCTTGGGCAACAATGTCTTTCTTAGGCATAAAATATTCCAGAATGTCTGAAGGATGCTCTCGTGTTGCCTCAATTTCTGGGAATGCCCCTTCATGTTTAGCGCTGATGTTTTTAACATGATCCGCTATTTCCAGAAGTTCGTTCAGTCTGTTGTAGGGTTGTCTGACAATACTCTTGTAGGTCTCTACAATGTGATGTTCAATGCGTACAATATCTTCAAAGCCAAAGTCGTTTCGTATATAAGCCGACAACTCAATCGTCTTGTTGTTTACAGCATTAGAGAGGTTAAAACCTATGAGCGGCGTTGTACCATCATCTCGACTGAAAAGTTTCGCGGTCATCAACGTCCAGAGACAACCATACGGATTATCATTACCCATGTAAACTGAAATTTTAAATTCAATGTCAATTCCAAGCTTGTGAAGCCAATACCCAAGCATTACAGTACCCGGGTTTATATTCAAAACTTGCCGAATACCATACTCCGTATAATAATGTAGGAACTCGTCAACCCATTTCAAGGCGTACTCGTTCGGAATTCCTACTCCTCCGAAATATCCAGTGATAGTTTCAGGTCCGCCCAAATGAACGTTAATGGGCTGACCGTTGGGTCCCGGCATAGTTCCTTTTGTGTCCAGTGTTTCAACGTAAGAAGCACCTACGACTTGCATGGCTGCTGCAAAAGCGAGAATGTTGTCGTCTTCAACCTGCTCTTTCATTGAACGAACGCGGATGTAACGGGCTGGCATGAGGTTTTGCTGGGCAATCGCCTTTTTCGCCTCTTCTATAAGCCATGGGAAAAAGTTACAGGCACTGATTTCAAGGGTTACTGCAAAAGATTCATCAAAAGTCATAGATTCAGCTTTTTCCCCCAGAATTTTCCTACGATATTCATGGATGCTGATAAAGGCTTCTTTATCCCGTTGTTCAATCAGCCACTCAATGTCCTTCACAAAAGGAGAGTTTCTTCTTCTCAAGCGTTCCATGAGGTTTTCGATTTTACGGGCTTCCTGAGCCCTGCGGTTAATCTCGTTAACACCACCATATTTTTCAACGATTTCCAGCAAACCATTTACAATGGGATTATCTTCTCTCAGAATGAAACTGTTGATTTCTTCAAGGTTTTCCACTTTGATTCTTAGTCTTTCTCTGAGGTTATTCAATAAACAATCCTCCAGATACTTGTAATGAAAGGTTAAGAAATTTAAGCGTTTTCAGAGGTTCAAAAGAATTTGAATGATGCCAAAGTTGAATTTGAGAGATAGCATAGCCAACGGAGTGTTCAATTTGCAGCCTAGCGTGCGATCTCTACACGTACAAGTATGCTGCTAGACCAACCTTTGTTTGATCCCTATGCAAAAATATAATGTAAAATCCGATTGGTCCACTGTATCTGAAGATCATAACATCACAATTTCTCAGTCTAAACAATGTTTTGTTTGTTTCTTACTTCAAAGCTTAAATGATACAAGAGTTTGATAAAAAGTAGAATGAAGAAATTCACATTACGATGTAGGTGGGAAAGAAATGTTTAAACCTGAAGGAATTTTGCCAGCTTTAGTTACGCCTTTCACGGATGATGGGAAAGCTGTAGATGAGGAAAGACTGCGAGCGCTGGTTAGACATTGCATCCTGCTAGGAGTCCACGGAGTTGTTCCATGCGGCACTACAGGTGAATTTGTAAACTTGACAAAAGAAGAGAAAAAACAGGTTATCGACATAGTTATGGATGAAGTCAACAGCAAAGTATCAGTGGTGGTGGGTACAGGAGCTAGCGGAACAGATCAAGCTCTAGAAATGACGAAATACGCAAAAGATGCAGGTGCAGACGCTGCTTTAATCGTCACACCATTCTACCTGAAACCTAAAGACCGCGGCATTTATCAACACTACCATACAATTGCGAGTGAAGTAGACTTACCGATAATTCTTTACAATATTCCACAATGCACAGGCGTCCAGCTTCCTTGGCAGATGGTTGAAGATTTAGCTCAAATCCCAAACATTGTCGGTTTAAAAGACAGCAGCGGACAACTAAGTTTCATCCTTGCTGTGCTGGAGAAGGTGCGCGACAAAATCAATGTTTTGTGTGGACACGACGAAGTTGTGATAGCTGCTTTAGCAGCGGGATGTTCAGGAGCCATCTTGGCAAGTGTTAATGTAATACCAGACATCTGGGTTGAAATCTACAATCACGTAAAAAATGGAGAACTGGAAGAAGCCCGCGAACTGCAATATAAAATACAGAAGATGGCGCGAATCATAGCTGGAAGCGGAGCTGTAGGCACAAAGGCAGCTTTAAACATGATGAAAGTTAAAGTTGGACCGGTTAGAAAGCCTCTAAGCGTAGGCGGAGAACTAACCTACGAGGCAAAGGAAGAACTACGGATAGAACTGGAGAAACTGGGAAAGATAAAACCAAAAACAATAACCTTTGAGATTGGAGAAAAAAGAATAGAAGAACGCTTCACAGCTGCGAATATAACGCCAGAAATCATACGGGACTTCAACCTGCGAGTAGGTGAAGCTTTAGCTGGAAAAGATGCAGATGTAGCCCACATAGACCTTCTAATTGGAAAGAAAGACGGGCCATTAGCTGAAGCCTTTGCAAAAGCTAAGGCTACACCAGCACCTGGTCATGAACCATTACTGGCCATTTTGGAGCCAAACCTGGCAGTTAAGCCTACAACTCTAATAGTTCCAACAGTTACGATTAGAAGCATGCGCCAAGCAAGCATGGTTTATGGTCCTGCACAAACAGCAGTTGCAAAGGCAGTTGTTGACAGTGTTGCCGAAGGAATAATTCCAAAAGAAGCCGCTGAAGAACTGATAATAATCGCAAACGTGTTTGTTCACCCAACAGCCATTGACAGACAAAGAGTTTACATAAACAATTATAAAGCCATGCACCA
>DAOVQA010000017.1:0-12246 GCA_030628925.1 Candidatus Bathyarchaeota archaeon
ACTTCGCCTCTAACCTTTTTTCTGAATTCACTACTCTTCCTTGCCAATATCCCCATATTTTCGCTCGTTATTATTTTAGCTTTAGGCAATTCCCTTAGATACAAATCGAGGAAACGGTTAAGCAAAGCCTGGCCGACTTGGCTTTTCCTTAAAGATTCACGGCTCCAGTTTTCCACCAATTCTAAGGTCTCTTGTTTTCCAAATCTGCAGAAAACATCTGCAATTATTGTTATTACAATGCTGTTCTCGGATAGAATTGCTACTTCAGCGTTTCCTACAGCATATTGATTGCCGTTAAACGAAATTGTTAAACCATCATTTTCCTTTACAAGTCTAAATGCTTCTACATCTGTTATGCTGTCGCCTATATACATGACTTCTGACAGGCCAATACCTACTTTTTCAGCTACTTCCCTAACAGCATCGGCCTTTTCCCCGCTGCCCACTGGATTAATCTCACGGAAAATTTTCCCAGATTCCATATTTGTCATTTCCCTCCAGAAAATCTCGTCAAGCCGCTGGATCGTTTTCCCGCATTCTTCTGGAAGATCATTTAGGGATTTCGCTCCTGAGGGAATTTTGATCATGGGCATTTGTTGAATTTCACTTGCAAGCTTTTTCAATCTTGCTTTCTCCTCTTCTGTCATGGAGTATTTGTCGATGCTAAGCCTTGTGCAGTAAGTATTGTCGTATGGAAAGCTAAGGGCTCGACAGACAGCTTTTATGTAGTGTTCGTAGCTTGTGCTAACGATAAAGGCGTGAGCTATATTTCTAACATGTTGCAGTGTATTCGTTATGTTTGGAATCAGGACAAGATTTTGAGCTGAGAACTGCCGCATTTTTCTGTCAGTAACGTCATAAGCCTTTAGGAATGGTAGAATGAGCTTTAATGTGTAGCCAGCTTTGTAATTCGGCTTTTTTACTATGTCTGCGAGTACGTCATCGTATTTGCTTATGATTGTGAACAGTTTGTGTCCGTTTGGAACGAAATGGGATGTAATTTCAAAGGCATTGTCGTTTTTGGAGATTGGTCCTTCGCAGTCTGAGATAAAGGCTTTTTTCATAGTTTGCGACGCCTCAACTCTTTCATGTGTCTTATGCTTTTTTCTATGTGTAGGTTAGAGGCGATGTCTGTTCTATACCACAGTGCGCCGCCTTTTATCGCGTTTATGCCTTTAAGGGAGAGTTGTCTAGCAGTCTCAATGTTTTCGCCTATGCCTACTACGGATACTGTTCTGGATTTGATGGCGTAAGTTTCACCGTTGCGTAGTTCCATAGAAGCAGGATAGACACGGATTTTTTCACCATATTCTTCAGCTAACTTGTCAGCCTCTGTCAGGTCAACTGGTTTGCCTATGTCTTCTTTGTTTACGAGGTTTGGAAAAGTGCTTGCATACCCGCCGTAGTTTGGTGGGACCTTATAGGTTGAAACTGTTGCTGCCCTTTCCAATTCTATGTGTGTTAGGTTTCCCTCTAGCATTTTGAAGCACACATCAACAAAATCATCTTTCAGGATTGGGAGAATGTTCATTATTTCGGGGTCGCCTGGACGGCTGTTGTTTTCCAAGATTTTGGGTCCTTCGCCTGTGTGGATGAAGGCTACGTAGAATGGTGTTCCTCTTAGGGCTTTGTTGTCTGCGGCTTTCAGTTTTTCGAAAATTTTGGTGACAATTGCTATTTCTTTAGCTCTGTCAGCCTCTGTCATGAAGGGTAATGCGCCGTCAGCGTCTTTGTAGGAGCCCATGCCTCCAGTGTTTGGTCCCTTATCTCCATTGAAAGCTCGCTTGTAGTCTCGTATATCCGGAAGAGGCACTAGATGCTTACCGTCGCAAAAAACTTGAAAACTGGATTCTTCTCCTTCAATTTTTTCTTCTATGATTACTGATCCGTACTGGAAGTTCGCAAAGAAGTGTTCAAAAAGTTGCGCGCGAGTTGCGAAGTGGTCACCCCACACACCTACACCTTTTCCAGCAGCTAGCTTGTCCGGCTTGACAACAGCCTTATTTTCAAGTTCGTCAAGCCAACTGTAAACATCCTTTTTTACTTGTTGCTGATTTGCGTATTTTTTCGGATTAAAGATTTTGAAGCGTGGATTTACTTCGGGCACAACGTTTTGGAATAATTGTCGCTGGGCGACTTTACTTGCTTCTATGGCGTATTCCTTTGTTGGACAGATCACGGGTATGCCTGTTCGCTTTTCAACAAGGTTACGTACACCGTTTATGATGGGTTTTTCAGGGCCAACTATACCGAAGTCTATTTCATCTTTGTTTGCTTCTGCAAATTTGCTTATTTCTTCAACGTGCAAACTCGGTATGACAACATGTTTGATTGCTCTTTTCACGTTGAAGGGGTTTCGCTGCTTGTCAACAACGTAAAGTTGAACATCATAGTTTATGCTTCGTGCGAAGGCGTCAATCATGGCTACAGCTCTTGCACCATAAGAAACAACTAGTATACCTACTTTCTCCATAAGTAACCCGTCAAACTACAAGAATAAACATGAAATCTTAATTATTTTTCCTATTATGCCTTTTCAACGACTTCCGCTAACTCATAGAGCCTTCCTGCTTCCTCGCGGCCTTCCAAGAATCTTTTCTTCATTTCATCCGCTATTTTCTGAGCTAAAGGTGTGGGATACTTACCTGTTATACATCCTAAGCATAATTGGTCTCGGCTAAAACCTATTGCCTTTATGAAACCTTCTATTGACTGGTAACACAAGGCGTCTGCACCTATAATTTTTGTTATTTCTTCTGAACTATGCTTTGAGCCTATTAATTCCCCGTAGGTCGCCATGTCTATCCCGTAAAAGCATGGTCCAATTATTCGAGGAAAAGTTATGAATACATACACTTTTCTCGCACCCATTTTGCGAAGTCTTTCCACAATAACTTTTGTTGTATCCCCTCTGACTATGCTGTCGTCTGTTACGATGATCCGTTTTCCCTTGACTTTTGATGCTAGAATGTTGATTTTCTTGTCGATTGTTGAATATCGCTCTCTATTAAGAAGAATAAAAGCTCTTTCTGCCACATAACGATGTCTGCGAGAAGCCCGTTCCCATCTTAGGCCTGACTCTTCATGAACCCCCAAGGCCGCGTCATCACCAGTTTCCGGCAAGGAAAGAATTATGTCAGCATCCTTAACGATGTCCGGGTTCTCTCTAACGAGGTTTCTTCCGAATTCCTCACGGATTTCATAAACATATTTTCCGTCGAAGCACGAATCTGGCCTAGCAAAGTAAGCGTATTCAAAAGGACAAAAGGCTTTTCGTCTGTTGCTGACTAGCTTTTCTCTTTTAAACCCATCTTCTGTAACTGTTACAAGTTCGCCGGGTTCAATCTCAAAATCGCTTTCGAACCCGTTTATATCTAGGCCAACTGTTTCTGAAGAGAAAGCAAAAATCGAGTTGGATTCACTGTGTCCAGCGCATAACGGTCTTATTCCGCAAGGATCTTTGAAGGCGAAGAATTTGCCGTCTTCAGTTATGCCTACTACAGAAAAGGCTCCTTCGATTTCTAGCATACACGTCTCAACTGCTGAAGCTAAGTCTTTGCCTTTCTTTAATTCAATTAGAAGCTTGTGGCAGATTAAGTCTGCATCGCATTCATAAGAAAAACCTGCAAATTCTTCACTTATCTCCTTTTTAAGCTGAAAAGTGTTGACAACATTACCGTTGAAGGAAACAGCTAGTTTCAAACCGTTTTTTGAAGCTGTAACTGGCTGTGTTCCTTTCATTAAGGATTTTTCATCTGTTTTCCCAGAGGTTGTATACCTGACATTTCCGATGCCTATATGTCCAGGTAGGCGCCCAAACCATTCTTGGATAGCAATTGTTTTTATTTTTGGCACAAGATCCAAGCTTCTGTAAGCGTGAAATTTTCCATGGTTAAAGGTGAGGAATCCATGGGATTGGTGGCCTCTGTGATTCTGCGCTCTTAATCCCCAATATACAAAAGGGAACATTGGTCGTTCTTGAAAGTTTATTGCGCCGAACACTCCACACGCGATTCTTAACTGGTCTACCATGTTTTGAAGTATGAAGACAGCTGTTTATCAGCTTTTATAACATTTTCAACTAAAAAAAACGTTATCTTAGGTAGAGATGGAAAACAACGTATTTCGGTTGGCTCATAGTATCTTGTGAGGCTTTTACGTTTGTTTAGGATTAGGGTATATGCTAAGGAATAGGCAAAACTTTACGCTCTTTAGTGTTAGAACCGTCTATTTCACCATGCTTGAGGTTATTGTCAATTCTGCGCCATCAATCACGTGAATCCACCAGCCCAGTGGTTCGAAAGAATCATCAAAGTAAACAATGAGCCTCGCTACCGAGCCTATTGGAGCGTCTTCCGGAACAGTTCCAGTCCAAGTTAGAGTTTTCTTATGACAACGCTTAAGAGTCAATGTTTGTGGTGTTCCACTCCAACTCCACGCTTCATCTTCAAAGGCTATGTTTATAGACCACGAGCCTTCGGTTTTTCCAGTGTTTTTGAATGTGATTGTCACCGTGAAAATTTCGCATGGTGTTTTGTCAACTACACCGCCCTCGCACGCTAAACAAGCTAAGGGGTGACTGTCTGAGCATATGGCTAGGAAATTACCCATAACAATTAGAATAGCCACTGCAAGGGATAGTAAAGCAGACCTTTTTTTCATTCTCTCTTCTCTCCTTGAGAAAATAAGTGAAACAGTCTGCTTTATCTCTTTTGTATAATACTTCTATAAGATAAAAATAGAATGTTCCGTTCATGAGTCTTCATGTGAAGATCTGCGGAGGAATCCAAATTCTCGATTCACCGGATTTTTTCACGGTGTAAGTCTGAATTTATCTCTTGGATAAAGTGTGACTTCTCTTATGTTCTTTTTTCCAGTAAGCATCATTGTTAATCTTTCTAGGCCTATAGCCCATCCTGCATGAGGTGGCATACCATAATCAAAGGCTTTCAAGTGGCATTTGAAGGATTCAGGGTTCAACCCTTTTTCTTTCAACCGTTTTTTCAAAAGCTCTTTAGATGATATTCTTGTTCCACCAGAAGATAGTTCTATCCACCCCCACATCAGGTCGAAGCCTTCGCAGAGTTCTGGGTTGTCATCTCGCGGTTTAATGTAGAATGCTTTCGAATGCGTGGGCCAGTCAACTATGAAGTAGAAGTAGGGATGGATTTTACCCAACGTTCGGAAGGCTGATGTAGGTATGTCCTCACCCCATGGGATTTCGATGCCTTCACGCTTCAAATTTTGCAGGACGTCATCATATTTTAAGCGTTTAAAAGGAATTTCAGGCACTTTCACAATATGTTTTAGCTTTGCCAACTCTTTCTGGCGTTTTTCATCGACAGCTTTGCATGTAAAATGCATAAGCTGTTCAAGCAGTTGCATCACATCCTCAGCCCTTGCGAAAGCCTGTTCAATATCAATTGAAACAAACTCGCTTAGGTGGCGACGTGTATGAGACTCCTCAGCTCTAAAGAAAGGCCCCACTTCAAAAACCTTTTCGAAGCTCATTATAAGCTCTTCCTTATACAATTGTGGACTTTGAGCAAGAAACGCCTTCTTATCGAAGTATTCAACAGGAAAGAGAGCTGCTCCGCCTTCAGTTGCTGAAGCAATAATACGAGGAGTATGGACGTCTATGAACCCTCTTGCAAACAGGAAATTGCGGATTGCATCTACGGCTGTATGTTGAATCTTGAAAATCGCTGCATTCTCTTCTTGGCAAAGGTCCAAAGCTCGCGCGTCCAGTCGAACAGCTATATGTGCTGGTGTCTTCCCAGTTATGTCAAGTGGCAAACGAAGTGCCGCTTTGTTGAAAATTCTAATTTCCTTCGGTATCACTTCGACACCTCTAGGTGTCATCTCAGTCTTCTTCACTGTACCTTTCACGCCTATGCTATGCCTTTTCTGTAAAACATCAGACTTCGACAACACTTCGCTGCTCACCTTCTTGCGCGGCACAGTGATTTGTATCGTTCCTTCCCGATCCTGCAATATTATAAAACATATTCCACCTAAGGTCCTTTTTTCTTGAACCCAGCCGAAAAGTGTAACTTCTTGGCCGTCAAGTTCAGGTTTAACACCAACAGAATAGCACGTTCTGTGCCAATCACCAATGGAATCTAACTTCATAAGCTCACGCTCAACTAGTTTGCAAACTCTACACGAAGAGTCATGTTCCGAACTTTGCAGGCAATTCCCTTTAAAGCTTTTATACTGAAAGGCGGCGGCCTTCCACGTCTCTTCCTCAAAATAACCCTGGTCTCAGTTGTTCCATCAGGCAGCCAGATAGTGTTTATTGTCATTATGCTTAGAGGAGCAAACAAATCCTCCAAGAATTTTCTATCATTAGCATCGTACTCCAAAACACGAATGGTCTTGCCAACTTCAGCTACCAAAGCCCTAATGATCTTCCCACCATAGCCCAAAAGACGAGGAACATCACCGCGCCCAACAACTACAGCCAATGTATCACCAACATTCACAGCATTATAGAAATGAACATTCTGAAGAGAAGGATAATTGTCCTCCAACGACAGAAGAAAGCGGGCGATTTTAAAGTCTAGTTCGCTTATCTCTCCAGACTTAACTCTCTCCAAACATTTTTGGCAGAGTATTCCGCTTTTTAGACAGAAGTTACATAGTGCAGTTTTCACCTAGGAAAACGCCCTCCACAAATAAAGGGTGGGGCGGCGAGCTTCGGGATTTACACATAATCGACGTTTAATGTGCTAGCGTTATCTCGACTGTACTGACGTTTCTCGGCGAGCCACCCTCTTCTCTGGGTGTAAATTGCTCAGTTCCAATTCCGATCTTCTTGATTTTCACATCTGGTAGAAATCGTCGTCTGACAACTTCAACTACATCGACTGCTCGGCTGATTGATCTTCCTCTTGCTTTAACACTTACTTCTTTTGCTCCGCCGTGAAAGAGGGTTATGCAAGCCAGTACATAGTTCATTACTGGTTTTCTCCCGATTAATACTGAGTTGTTTTCAGACATTTATACCGCCTCACTCCTAGTTTTCACTTTTTCTATGGCTTCTTAACGATTTTTATCGTTGAATAAATAAGTTTTGGTTGTTAGTTCTATCCAGAAAGAACAGATGGTTAAGTTGCATGTTGCGACCGCCTTCATCTTTTCCGAATGTTTAAATAATTCATACTATTGTAAAACTAAAGCTTAACAAAAGTCTGTTAAGAAGGAAACAATTTTGGAAGTCCTTACAAGACGGACAACACAACTTCTCAAAACGTTATATGAAAGAGGCATTGCCACATACACATATTCCTTATGCATGAAACAAAATGACCTGGCAAAACAACTGGGCATAAGCAGACAAGCATTAAACGTCCACCTACGAAAACTAAGAAACGTAAATTATGTACGAACCGGCAGAGGCTTCATAGACGTAACAGAGAAAGGATTAAACGCACTGGGAACATCATCAAACCCAGCATTTGTATTCATTAAAGTTTCTCCTCACAGAAGAAGTGAAGTGTACAAGAAAATTAAGGAGCTCACCATCCAAAAAGCATTTAGAATTGCAGGCGACGTTGACGCCCTCATAATGGTTGAAAGAACGAAACTTGACGAAATCCTAAGCAAACTCTCTTACATAGAAGGTGTTAAAGATACCAAATCTTATGTCGCCATAGAACCAATAAAATAGGAGAAAACTGCAATGAAACTTTTTGAATATGAAGCAAAAATTATACTCGCAGAATATGGAATCCCAATACCTGCAGGTGAATTGGCAGAAAACGTAAACCAAGCCGGTAAAATCGCAACTAGATTAGAACCGCCCCTCGCCATAAAAGCGCAAGTCCTTGTCGCTGGAAGAGGAAAAGCAGGTGGAATACTCTTTGCAGATTCAGTTCGAGATGTGGAAGAAGCCGTTAAAAAACTGTTGAACATGCAAATAAAAGGCATACCTGTCAGAAGCGTGTGGATTGAGAAGCAAATCCAGATAGAAAAAGAACTCTACTTCGGCGTAACAATTGATAGAGTTAACAGAAGCCACGTTGCAATTGCCTCAGCAGTTGGCGGAATGGAGATAGAAGAAATAGCAGCGCAGTTCCCGGAAAAAGTCGTAAAGTTCTTCATAAATCCACAACATGGTTTTCATTCCTTCCAAGCCCGTGAGATTGTAAGAAAAATAGGATACTCTGGCAGCCAGCTATCTAAATTGGGAAGAATTTTTGAGAGATTATATCGTGTTGGCATGGATTACGATGCAGAATTAATTGAAATGAATCCCATAGTAGAGACTTCCGACGGAAAATTCGTTGCAGCAGACGCACGCATAATAATAGATGACAACGCCCTATTCCGTCACCAACAATACAAAACAAGGTTTCTAGAAGGCGAAAGTGAACTCACTCCGCAAGAGCTTGCAGCCCTAAGAAGTGACTTGGCCTATGTAAAACTGGGCGGAACCATAGGCGTCATAGGCAACGGAGCAGGCCTAGTAATGGCTACACTGGACACTATCCAGTACTATGGTGGGAAACCAGCAAACTTCTTGGATGTTGGAGGCGGTGCTACGTCGGAGAAAACGGCTGCAGCACTGAATATTGTGCTTTCAGATGTAAATGTAAAGGCGCTTTTCGTAAACATTATGGGTGGGATAACCAGATGCGACGAAGTTGCCCAGGGAATACTAAAGGCAAGGGAGAAGGTGGGAGTTGCAAAGCCCATGGTTATTAGACTTGTAGGTACAAACGAGGCGGAAGGAAAAAGAATACTGACAGAAGCTGGAATACATGTGTTAGAAAGCATGGAGAAAGCTGCACAAAAAGTTGTTGAAATAGCTAGACAATAAGAAGAGAAATAACATGGGAATAATAGTTGACAAACACACACAAGCAATCGTACAAGGCATGACTGGAACCCAAGGAATATTTCACACCAAACTGATGCTGGAGTATGGAACAAAAATCGTTGCTGGCGTAACCCCGGGGAAAGGCGGAACCCAAGTTTTCGAAGTACCGGTTTATGACACTGTTGAGGCAGCTCTAGAAAAACACTCGGCAAACGCTTCAATAATTTTTGTGCCAGCCCCATTCGCCGCAGAGGCAGCTCTAGAAGCTTTAGAAAACGAGATAAAAACCATCGCAATCATAACAGAGCATATCCCAATAAAAGATGCAATCAACGTAATGGCATACGCCGAGCAAGCCAAAGCAACAGTAGTAGGACCGAACACTCCAGGAATAATAACTCCTAAACAATGTAAACTTGGAATAATGCCCGCCCACATCTTCAAACCAGGCGAGATAGGGATAATTTCCAGAAGCGGAACACTCACATATGAAATAGCAGCAAGTCTAACGAGAAGGAGCCTAGGGCAATCCACATGCCTTGGTTTAGGAGGAGACCCAATAACTGGCCTAAACTTTATTGATGTACTAGAAATGTTCAAGAAAGACCCTGAGACAAAGGCGGTAGTTTTGATAGGGGAAATAGGCGGCAACCTAGAAGAATTGACAGCAGAATACATCACAAAAGATGAGTATCCAAAACCAGTTGTGGCTTTCATAGCTGGACGCTCCGCTCCACCCGGTAAACGCATGGGACACGCTGGCGCAATTATAATGGGTAAAGCGGGAACAGCTGAAAGCAAGATTAAAGCTTTGAAAAGTGCGGATGTGAACGTTGCGGAAAAACCAAGCGACGTAGCAAGATTGCTGACAAGACTTGTCTAGTCTTTAAGACAATGTTTTCTTGAGCTATCCTTAAGGTATTGTACAAGCTGAATGCTGTATGCCACTGAGAAGATTTAGCTGAAAACCTCCAACGTCATAGTTAGCTTTGACGAAGAAAAAAGTATCAACAAAAAGTATATTTGGCAGTATGTCGTCTGAGTTCTAGCCATAACAGAAGGGAAAGCAAATGCCAGTAATGGACCCAATCAAAAAGGCAATCGCTCAGAAGCATAGACTCCACATGAAGATCTGCCGGCAATGTGGTGCAAGAAATGCTCCAAGCGCTGTGAAATGCAGAAAGTGCCGAAGTAAGAATTTACGTTGGAAGAAAAGAGAGCTTGTAAAATAGTTTTCTTGAATCTCTGAATCTCTTGGAGGATTCTTTCGTTAGGTCAAGCTTGTGTCGGATGCGAAAGTTACATTAATGCAGAAATTCTAAGTTTCTGAAATCTCCATACATTGACGTGTAATTGATGCTTGGTAAGTGCAAGAAGAAGAAAACCGCAAAGACAACCAAAAGAAAGAAACAGAAGTGAAACATACTAACGGCATAATCAAGTCTATTCCCATTTTTCCATCATGAAACTGAATATCCAAATAACTCTCTTAGCAATTAAAGAATGCTAAATAATGTTTCAAGATTAAAAGATGTGTTTGCACACCCATTTTTCACCAACGGAACAGCTTGACCAGCTATGCCTATACTTTTCAGCATTTCACCTCCAAGCTTTATTTCTTCGCCGCAAGAAACACCTACAACACCCTCATAATGTTTATTTTTCAAAATCTTTGGAACACAGGAACCCCCAGGTAAAACGTAAACATCATAACCCTTCTTCTCAGCAGAAGACACAGCCTGATTAATTAAGCAGTCGGAAGAACAGTGTGCACATATGTAGGATGGAATGTCAGGATCAAACATAGCCTTACAACGACTGTCCATATACTTTCTAGAACAGTGTGGCAGGAAAAGCGCTCTTTTTCTTGTTTGCACAAACCTCTCTCTTTCCAGAAAATTTCTGGCCTGAATTTCTATAAAGTCTTCAAGTAGAAGCACAACATCAGAAAGGTTAAGACCAGTCGCCTCCTGAATCTTGAATCTTCTTATAACTTCATGAATGGTTCTTCCAACTTTCTTGTGCATACCCCTTTGATAACTTACCGTTGCGATTTCTTTAAAGAAAAACCGCGAGATTTTTGAAAGATCAAAGGTGAATTTGTAGGGCATGCTTATTTGATAAATAAAACAAGTCTTTAAAACTATCGATTATCATTGTTGAAGGGTAGAAAAGAAAGCGCCTTGAAACTGAGAAAGGTTAAGAACAGTGCAAGGAATATTTGAGAGACTCTGTTAAATCTGAAACAGGTGTACCGGCAGATTGATTGCTATTTGTTACTCTTCTGATTCTTCAGTGTATCCTAGGAGGTCCCTTAGAGACTTCACTTCCTCCCGAAGCATACTTACTTCGCCTTCAAGGGCGCTGACTTTTGAATCTGCCATTTTCTTTAATTTTCCAATTTCAATCATCAAGTTTGCACGTTCTGTCTCTAGGGTTTTTATTTTCCCACGGAGATTCTTGAGAGTCTGCATAAGTTCCCCCTTTATGTCTTTAATTCTCTCAACCATGTTTTTAACACTTGCTGTCTCTTCAGCTATGGTTTCAGCTGTTACAGCCGCTCTAAACCTGCCTTTACAATTTGGACAATCAAATAGTCCCATAACAAGCTTATGCTCTTCTCCTTTTTTTGCAGCTTTTCGAGAAGACATAAACCATGTCTTAACAGGGGTACCTGCTTCTGTTCCACACTTTGGACACTTAACCAAATTATAGCCCTTCAGTAATTATCACCTTAGGGTCTAAAATGTGTTTTGCAGCGTCTGCGGTTTAAGGGCAAATTATTAATTGCAAGTGTACAGAAATTAGTACAGGTGAAGGCTGTGCAAGTTGCTGAAATGAAAACTAGGCTTGAAGGAAAAATTGAGGCTATGGAAGAGGAAAGGAATACACTTTTGGAGGAGATCAGAAAACTTAAGGACCTTGCAGAGTTAAGCGAAAAAGCCAAGGGGTTGGAAGACGAAGTTAGCGGCTTGAGAGATAAAGTTAAAACTTTGAAGGAGAAGATTCCGCAAGAATTCCTTGAAGAGCTTGAAGAGGCTACACCAATGCAATCAAGCGAAGAAGATGAGTTAGGTGAAGAATCTTCTAGCTGTGAGGAAGAAGATCTTCTTTAATTGATGAGATCGCTTGTCACAAGAATAGAACTGGAAATTAAGAAAAAACGGGGGATTTTAGAGGCTTAATTGGAACATTAGACGCTCCACGAGTTCTTTATAACGGTTTCTGATGGTGACTTCAGTTACTTGAGCGATTTCAGCTATCTCTCTTTGTGTTTTCCTTTCGCCAGTCAACACCGAAGCAATATAACTTGCAGCGGCAGCTATGCCCGTAGGGCCACGACCTGAAGTTAGCTTTAACTCTTTTGCGGTTGCCAAGATTTTATGAGCTATTTCCTCAACTTTCCCCTGCATTGTTAACTG
>DAOVQA010000123.1:0-3999 GCA_030628925.1 Candidatus Bathyarchaeota archaeon
AAACCTGCTTGTGTCTTGCTTATTGAATAATGCACCGATTCTATTTGCTAATCTTGCAATATTGTCGCCGTATAACCCAAGTATAGCTCGATTGCTTCCGCCCGAATCTTTCCAATATAACAGCTTTGCATTCTCAAGAACTAGATGTCATGGAATATAAGATGCGGAAACGCCTTTATTCAAGTATTGTTGCATGCCTATCGGAGTTACAAATTCCCGAATAGGATTAGTAACGTTGTTTAAGGAATTAAGAATTATTTTTGGATTGCTTGCAGCGGGGTTGCCGTAATTCGGAAATACTACGCCGTTGGTGCAATCGGTAAGTATATTGGAAACAACGTCATCGTCGCTTGTTTCTTCGAGCATTATTCCATGTCGTATTGTGGTCACATGGTTATCGGTAACTAGATTTTTGTAACTGTCTCGGGGATTTGTGTTGTCGTGTTCTTTGTTTACTCTGATACCGATGGTTTCATAGGAGCCATTCATCGTCTGTCCGAATATTGTATTATTGGCGCAGAGTGAATATTTACATGAGCCAAGCCATATGCATCCAACGATTTCACCATCCTGACTTTCTATGGTTACGTGACAGTCAGTAACTTGCAAATTTGTGCCTTCATAAGCTACTATTCCGGCGTTTCGATGTAATCCATAGATTGTGACGTTTCTTATGTAACCGCCATGAGATGCAACTACGCATAAATCGCTGTTTTGAGCTATAACATCAGTAAAAATAATGTCTTCAACCTTTGCATTTTCGCATGAAATGGGCGGATCGCTCGGTTGATCCATAGACGCTAAATGAATACCGAATTTTTTGCAGTTTTCAATCCATAATTTATATAAATGCACATATTCTGACGCATATCCAATCCACATGCCTTCTTGTGGCGAAGATTGATTCTGATGGTTATAATCAATTGTTAAATCGTGCATGGAGAAATTTACTATTTTCTCTCCTGAATAGATGAAGATCGTATTCGCGTTTGCATTCTGTCGCAGAACTGTGTCTTTTCCTTCTCCGCATACATCCACATAAGATTTTGGTGTTATCTGATCAGCGAAAAGATTGCCGCGTCCAATCGTTACTCTTCCGCCGCCGGCAACCGATGCAGCATTTATTGCAGCGTTTAATACTGCTCCGCCATCGCTTCCGTTTACACCCCCAGCGCCTTCCGACCCCCCGAAAGCTACATATTGGGTATCTCCTTGAATGGCTTCCCAATAATTGCCTGTTTTCCTTACATGAAACGTAGCCTGTATGCTTATAGGTTCCCAGATTAGTCCGCTTTCTCCGTTTACTTCCTCTTTTTGAAGTTCAGAAGAATTAAAGATCAAAGCCTTTCTCGCTGCAATGTCCGCTAGATATTGCTGGGCTTGTGCATCCAGAGCGTAGAAATGAGATGTATCAAAACCTAAATAACCGTGGCTCATAACGGTTTTGGGCGGGTCAGCATAATGCTCAAGACCATTCCCGACAAAATAAGCGCCCTGATTCGAACTTACAAAACCGCCGACTGAAATATCTTTCTCCAAATTCACCTGAGTGAACTCATCATTTACATTCTCTATGGTTCCCGACTCCATCCTGAACGTTGCCGAAGTTTGCGGCGCTGCCGCTACGAAAACAAATCCTGTTCCACTCTTGGTGACGACGCTGAATTGATGACTGACATTTCCCAAAAAGAAATCAAAAACTTTTATCGTAACAGTTTCACCTGCATCAACCGTGGAATCTCCTGACACGAAAGTGTACTCTGCCACGGCGGTGCCGTCCAATTGAACCGAGTTTATGGAAACTGCATTACTTCCAAAATTTGATACAGTGATGTTTGCGTAGGAAAAATCGGGTGCCCACATGCAACCTGTAATCCGCAGTTCTTCAGTTTTCATGAAATTGAAGCTAACTGACCCCATAGATGATGTGGCGGCTATGGCTGCTGCTACTGTGACGGCGATTAGAATTGTGGCTGAGACAACGGGGGTCAGGGTTCTTTTATTGTGTAACATTATTATATATCGCGTGTAGCACGATATAATATATAGTTTATGAACATTGAATACTAGGAAAACTCACAATTTTTGTCAAAAAAGCTACTTCAGGAAACCGCTAGATTCCCGTGTCAACTATCCTCGGGTTCATTGAAGGACTCTTCAAGCAGTTTTCTCAACCGTTCACAGGAGTCTTCATTAATTATTTTATCACGAACCAAACCTTGAAGCGCCGCGGAGAAATTTTCCTTATCGACTGCTCCCGTGCGCATTAACTCATTCAGCGTCTCCACCTCTTTGTGTCGCACATTATCCTCTTTTATTGCCAAGTAAAACACCACAACTACAAGAATAGCCACCAGAGCGGCTAGAGGCAGAAGTAGGAAAAGGAATTCATTAGGATCCATGGTCAGTACGGAAGCAACAACTGGTAAAACATTTATGGATTCTAACTAATAATTTCCTGACTATATTTTGTATGTTCATCCCTTTTGTAACAATTCGTTTGCCCGCCATAGAAAGAGAAATTAGCACCTGAAAACGAAAGAGAAATACAGGAAGACATTACAAAACAATTGTAACCGAACTGAATTATGAAGCGGCATGAGAAGGCTTGGATGAACAAATGAAGTACTTACTTATTGTTGGAGATGGAATGGCTGATTATCCTGTTCCGGAATTAGATAATAAGACTCCTCTCCAAGCGGCAAACAAACCAAACATGGACATGATCGCAACTAAAGGATGCAGTGGACTCCTCAGAACAGTGCCAGAGGGGTTAACTCCGGGTTCAGGCACCGCAATCCTTTCAGTTCTCGGTTATGATCCCCGAAGATTTTACACTGGAAGAGGTCCATTCGAAGCTGCTGCTAGAAACATTCGGTTAGATGAAAATGATGTAGCGTATAGATGCAACCTCATCACAGAAAAGGATGGAATCCTAGTTGATTATTCTGCCGATCACATAACAAACACCGAATCTGCGGAACTAATAGAAGCTCTAAAAAGAAGCTTAGAAAATCTGGGCGAAGTTGAGTTCTTTGCTGGTTTAAGCTACAGGCATTTCTTGATCCTAAGAAACTATCTGCACAAAGAAATTGTTGAGTGTACGCCACCCCACGATGCTATAGGAGTTGAAATCTCAAAGGTTTTGCCAAAAGCCAAAACTGAAGAAGAGAAAAGCACTGTTGACTTGTTGAATAGACTGATTCTTGATTCTAAGAAGGTTCTGGAACATCACCCAGTTAATGTTGCTAGAAAACAATCTGGCAAAAGACCGGGGAATATGATTTGGCCTTGGGGTGGCGGCAGAAAACCAGTCATGCCCACATATAAACAAAAATATGGTGTGGATGCAGCGGTTATTTCTGCCGTTGATTTGGTTAAAGGAATTGGAGTTTACGCTGGAATGAAAATCGTTGATGTTCCGGGTGCCACTGGTTTGTATGATACGAACTATGAAGGCAAGGCAGAATTTGCTTTAGAAGCGCTTGAAGATCATGACATGGTTTTTGTTCACGTTGAGGCGCCGGATGAGGCAGGGCATTCCCGAGATTACGAGCTGAAGGTGAAAACAATAGAGGACTTGGATAAGCGACTGCTTGGAAGGTTACTGGATGGACTGAAGGAAGAGTGTGTTATTGCTGTTTTGCCTGATCATCCGACACCCATCAAGATTGGTACGCACACGAGAGACCCTGTGCCCTTCGCAATTTACTCTCCAATTGTTAAAGCTGATGGAGTGAAACAGTTTGATGAAAACTCTGCCAAGAATGGCGAGTTTGGTTTGATAGAGGGTGAAGCATTTATGTTGCTTTTTCTGGGAAAATCAGCTGCCACGTAATCTGTTGACATAGAGAATATGCCTGTCTCGTTTATTCGATGTACTTTGACAGCACCTTAGAGACGGATTTCACGGTTGCCTGCAAGCCCTTAACTACGATGATCATCTCGTTTTTTGTTTTCGCAGACACCTTCTTCTGCTTCAGCAACTCCACAATTTTA
>DAOVQA010000184.1:0-2779 GCA_030628925.1 Candidatus Bathyarchaeota archaeon
ACTGTGTCCAAAGACTTTTCTTTCTTTTATATACGGTATCGCCTCATCGATAATGCGTTGAATGATTCCCACACAGCTAGCTGCTATCATGATTCGGGCATTATCAAATCCTTCCATGGTATAGTAGAAGCCTTTGCCTTCCTGTCCCAGCCTATACTCATCTGGAAGCCTTACATCTTTCATCTTGAAGCCGCCGGTTGAAACTGCCATTCGACCGGCATCTCTGTAGGGTTCTTGAACCTCCACGCCCTCAGCATCTATCGGTAGGAAGAAGGAAGTCATGTTCCTGTGGGCGGCTCCTGGCGGTGCTGGGCCAGTTCGCACGTTAATCCAGTATCCCCCTCCCCATTTTCGGCATTCTTCTGTACCACTGATGAATGTTTTTTCTCCGTTGATGACCCATTTGTCTCCGTCTTTTTTAGCTGTTGACTTGAATGCTGCAACATCGGATCCCCCTCCAGGCTCCGTAGTTGCTATCCCTACAAACTTCTCACCTCTGATCGCTGGTTTTACGAATTTCTCTCTAACCTGTTCACTGCAGTATCTGTCGAGAGTGAATCCCCAACCGGTTTCAACAGCCATAAGACCCGCTGCGGTAGCGATAGTTGGATCATAATATCCTATTACCTCGGCAATCATACCTTGTGTCATCCAATCAATACCGGAACCACCATGTTCCGCTGGAACCGTTCCCATGACTACACCTAAATTACATAACCCTTCAACAATGTCCTTTGGAAAAGGATGTCCTTTATCATCCATCTCTCTAACTTTCTCGAAGGGCAAGTGTCTCTCACACCATTCTCTAACACTTTTTACCATGAGTTTCTGGGTCTCAGTTTCAGTAAAATCAAACACCATATCATTCTCCTCTGTTTACGTTGCGCTAACTTCTTCGCTCCGTTTTTATAAGCCTTTCGTGCAGAATCGAACCAAAATTGCATTCTGCTGAACTTTCTCAAAATGTATGAGTATTCACTTTCTTGTACTTAGGGTAACATAAATGCTCAAACACCGCTATGTAGGTTTCTGCAGCATTGTAGTTCTGCTCTTGCCATACCGTGGGTATAGAGCGTTATTGAAGGCGTTTCTTCAAGGCTTCTTTCAGGGCTGGCAGTATCTCGTACAAGTCACCTGCTACTCCGTAGTCTGCAACTTCGAATATTGGTGCTTCTGGGTCTTTGTTGATTGCTACTATTATTTTTGAATCGCGGATGCCAGCTACATGTTGGATGACGCCTGAGACTCCGCATGCCATGTAGAGTTTCGGCTTGACTTTGTGGCCTGAAAGCCCAACCCATTCTGTGAACCATTTCCTATCTTCAGCTAGGGGTCTTGTGTTTCCAACTTGTCCATTTAGAATCTCTGCTAACTCCTTCAACAAAACCTTGTCTTCCTTTTTTTCTAATCCTCTTCCACAGCTTATTATGACCTCAGCTTCTTCGATATTTACGCTTGAAGCTTCAAGCGGTTTTGTTTCAACAACTTCTGTTTTCGGTTCTTCAGTGTTCACATTCAATTCTATTACTTTTCCACTGCGGTCTTGTGGCTCAGGCTTTTCAAAAACTCTTGCCGGTATCGTTGCTATCTGCGGTTTTGACTTGAGAGTGATTTTTGCAATGGCGTTTCCGCCGTAGGTTATTCTTTTTCCTACTAGCCTTCCATTTTCGTTAACGTTTAATTCGACGCAGTCAGGAATACATCCTGTTTCAAGACGTGTGGCAAGTCTAGCTGCAAGGGGTTTTCCATTTTTTGTTGATCCTATCAGCAAGATGTTCGGCTTGTAGTTTGTCACCAGATTATGTAAAATGCTCAGGTAGGCTTCAGCTTGAAAACGTTTTAATGCTGGATTATCAATCAAATAAACTTTGTCAGCTCCATATTTTATCAGTTCATCTGCTTTTTCCTGTACGTTGCTTCCAATCAAGACAGCTGCAAGCTCTGTTTGAAGTTTATCTGCTATTTCTCGTCCTTTCCCAAGCATTTCCAACTTCAGATTATGCTTCTCCGAGAAAGTCCAAATCTCTTTGTTTTCACTCATGCTTCTTCACTTTCCAACGATGCCTTCTTGAATTAGGGCTTCAGCCAGTTTCTCTGCAATCTCTTCTGCGTTTTCTCCGCTTATCATAATCTTTTTTCGTTCCGTTTTAGGTGCTAGAACCTCAGATACTTCAATTTTGGGATCGATTTTGTCTTGTTGAATGTTTAAGTCTGCAGCTGTCCATGTGACTATTTCCTTTTTCGAAGCTTTAATGATCATCATAAGGGATGGAATTCTCGGCTGATTTATCTCACGGATAACAGTTATTAACGTTGGCGTTTTCGCTTTCAAGGTTTCGTATGCATCTTCAAGTGTCCTTTCCGCGGTTACGATGTGATCTTCTACCGTCAGTTTTCTGACGGATGCTATCGTCGGCAAGTTCAGTAGTTCTGCTAGTCTTGAACCAACGAGGCCTGAGAAACTGTCTAAGGATGCTTCGCCGCAAAGAACCAAATCGAATTCTCCGATTTTCTTTATAGCTTCCGCTAGGATGTAGGCTGTACCTGAAGTGTCAATGTCTTCGAAGCCTGAGGTGTTAACGAAGTAAGCCTTGTCAGCACCTATTGCAAGTGCTTCACGTAAGACGGCTTTTGTGTCCTCAGAGCTAACAGTTATAGTATATACTTCAACTTCACCGATTTTCTCCCTAATTTTTATAGCTTCTTCCAAAGCATTCTTATCAAAATCACTGATTTTCCTAGGTGCACTAGCCGTTATTAGCCGTCTTGTCGAGGGTTC
>DAOVQA010000152.1:0-3589 GCA_030628925.1 Candidatus Bathyarchaeota archaeon
GCAGACATATCCAAATTGAAAGCTGTCAAGACTCCTTTTCCTCGGATAACCTACACAGAAGCTATAGAAAAGCTGAATGCAAAAGGTTTCAAAATCAAATGGGGCCAAGATTTCGGCTTTGAAGACGAGAAAGCTTTGGGGGAAGAGTTTGGTGGGCCTTTCTTTATCTATGCTTATCCGAAGCAGATTAAGGCGTTTTACTGCAAATCTCATAAGGATAACCCTGATCTTGTGATGTCAACTGATATGCTTGTTCCCAAGATAGGTGAAATATCTACTGGCGGGGCAAGAGAAGATGATAAAGAAGAGCTGCTTAAGAGACTTAGGGAGCTTGGTTTGAAAGAAGAGGATTATGAATGGTATGTTGATTTAAGGCGTTATGGTACTGTTCCTCATGTAGGGTTTGGGTTAGGTTTGGAAAGACTTCTTACTTGGATGCTTGATCTTGAAAACATAATTGACGCCATACCATTTCCACGAACAATAAGGAGATTCCACCCATGAAAAAGATAAACATTGTATAATCAGGATCTTGCAGTTTCTTTGTTTGTAGGTCTATAGACAAATCTTTTTGATGCGTGAAAATTGCATGAAGCCCATCTTAGGAACGTTAAAAAGCATTTACTCTATAGTATGTATATATCAAACCTGAGAAAAATAGACTCTGCAGAAAAAGGGGAGGCCTTTTGAAGAGTGGGTACTGAGAACCTTGACAAAATTTTCAATCCCCGCAGAATAGCCGTCATCGGAGCAAGTGACAGAGAGAACTCCGTAGGCGCTAAACTGCTTCGAAACCTGATTGGAGTAGGATACAAGGGGGTAGTTTATCCCGTAAACCCTTTCCAACCCATGGTGCAAGGCATAACCGCCTATCCGAATATTAAGAGAATCCCGTGGCAAGTAGAGCTTGCCATAATAGCAACTCCGGCCCATACCGTTCCACAGATTGTCGAAGAGTGCGGAACAACTGGAGTTTCAGGAATAATTATTGTCTCAGCAGGTTTCAAAGAAGCCGGAGAAGAAGGAAAGACTCTTGAAAAAAGGATTCTTAAATGCAAGAATCACTTCAACATGCGCATTATTGGACCCTCCAGCATTGGAGTCATGCGGCCACGAATCAAACTGAATGCCACCTTTGTGAACAAAACCGCACAGCCTGGAAAGATAGCTTTCATTTCACAAAGTGCAGCGTTATGCGCTTCAGTGTTGGATTGGGCTTCGGAAGCTCACGTAGGATTTAGCGCTGTGGTTTCTGTCGGTTCGATGCTCGATGTCGATTTCGGAGATTTGATAGACTACTTCGGAACTGACGCTCAAACAACAAGCATTGTGCTCTACATGGAATCCATAAAAAACGCACGGAAATTCATGAGTGCAGCAAGAGGATTTGCCAGAGCTAAACCCATAGTAGTGGTGAAGGCGGGACGATTTCGTGAAAGTGCAGAGGCAGCATTGTGTCATACTGGTGCCCTGTGCGGAGAGGACGCTGTTTACGACGCTGCTTTTAGACGCGCTGGAGTCGTTCGTGTTGAAGCAATAGATGATCTTTTTAACTGTGCAGAAGCTTTAGCGATGCAACCTAACCCTAAAAGTCCAAACCTCACAATAATCACCAACGCTGGCGGACCTGGAATTATGGCTACTGACTTCCTTATTGCCAAGGGTGGAAAGCTTTCGCACTTAAGTAGCAAAACGATTCAAGCATTAAAGAGCGTTTTGCCTTCTTACTGCAGCATCTTAAATCCCATCGACATCTTAGAGGAAGCAACTTTAGATAGATTCCAGCAGGTTACGGAAATCTGCTTCAAAGACCCCAACAGCGATGGATTCTTGATAATATACACGCCTCAAGGAGCAGCAGGCCCAGTTGAAACAGCGAGAATGATTATAGAACTTTCAGGAAAGACCACAAAACCCATTCTCACATCTTTGATGGGTGAGGACAACTGCTGGAAGGCTAGAAGAATACTGAGGAAAAATGGTATTCTAGCATTCACGACACCGGAGCAGGCTGTTTCCACTTTCATGTATATGTATAGTTACACCAGAAATTTGGAACTCCTGTACGAAACTCCTGAAGAGCTCTCCGTAGAATTCTCCGTCCCCACATTTCTCAAAGAAGTCTTAAGAAAAGCAGCTGAGGAAGGACGAAAAGTCTTGAATCTGCCTGATTCGCTGAGTCTTCTGGAATCATACAAGATTCCGACAATAAAAACCCTAGTCGCCAAAACTCCTAAAGAAGCATCAGCCGCAGCCTCTGAATTGGGATACCCTGTCGTTCTGAAGATACTTTCGCCACAGATAACTCACAAATCTAAAGTCGAAGGAATCGTTTTGAATGTGTGGTCACCTGAACATGTCCAAGCGTCCTTTAAGGAGTTGGTTGAAAGAGTTAGAAAATACAAGCCTAAAGCAAAAATTCAGGGCGTTGCTGTTCAGCCCATGATCCAGAAGAAAATGTGCGAAATCTTTGTTGGCTCTAAGAAAGACCCTCACTTTGGTTCAGTCATTGCGTTTGGTATGGGAGGGACTGCCGTTGAGTTATTAGAAGACGTGAGCGTAGGGTTTCCGCCATTAAATCAGGTGCTTGCTAGGCGACTCATGGAGCAAGCTGCTGTTTACAAGTTTTTGAGGTCAAGTGGTTGTTCTGTTAACGCTAATCTTGAAGAGATCTTGGTAAAGTTTTCGCAACTTGTAATAGATTTTCCCGAAATAAAAGAAATAGACATAAATCCTATCATAGTCAGCGAAAGTAATGCTGTAGCTGTGGACGCTCGTATTTCATTAGAAACCAAGAGAAAACTGCAGAAAAAGCAGCATCACAAACATCTGGTGGTTGCTCCCTATCCCAAAAAATATGTTACTCAGTGGAAGTTGAAGAACGGAATATCTGTTGTTCTCCGTCCCATAAAACCTGAAGACGAAACTCTTCTCTGCGAACTATTTCAATCCTTTTCAGAGCAAACGATGCGCTTTCGGTTCTTTCAAGTGATCAAGGATATGTCTCATGAAACTTTGACTAGATACTGCAACATAGACTATGATCGAGAAATCGCCATAATCGCAGAGGAGAAAGAAGACAAGAAGAGGATTATTGGTGCTTCAAGACTTATCTTGGAGCCTGGTCGAAAACGAGGAGAGTTTGCTGTTGTTGTAGGCGACCAATGGCAGGGGCTTGGGCTTGGATCGAAGCTGGTTGATTACATCATCGAGATTAGCAAGGATATGGGACTGGAGATAATCAGTGGTGATGTCTTATCGAGGAACCTTAAGATGATTCGTTTGTGCACTAAGAAAGATTTCAAGATAGAGCCAGTTGATAAAGATACCGTGAAAGCAATATTGAAACTATCGTAAATTTCGTGCTTCTTTCTCTTTCAAGTGCAGCAAGCTTTCTTTTGACTACTCGAAATCCAATGAAGTAACTAGCTTGGCAATCAATTCCGACGCTTCTTCTAAACGTTCTCAAAGAAAGAATAAGGTGTGTGGCTTATAATTCGCAGATAACACTGCGAAATAGAAAATGTGCGTGCAACCGATCTGATAAGCCAAAGGAAAGAACATGTCCCTATGAGGGTCCAAGTATTCC
>DAOVQA010000140.1:0-3786 GCA_030628925.1 Candidatus Bathyarchaeota archaeon
ATTGATTCAGCTGTCAGATACCTCCCGGCTACAGCGCTTTCAACACTGATTCCTTCGGTGTCAGCTACGATGAGGTAATAGTTCCCGCCAAACTTCTTAAGGTCGGATTCAACCGTGAAATATGTTAGGGCGTAGTTTGTGGTTAGCATCACTGGCGACATCTCATCAGGCTTTCCAAACGTATATAACTCAGCATCAACTGAAATTGGCTTCCTAGGATCTGTGTATATGTTAAACTTCCATATGACAACAGGTAGTTGAGACCAGCCATCAAGACTGTGCATGATTAGTATGTCAGCGTATCTGTTTATGAGCGTCGCGCTTATGTATGCCTCCCTCCACGCTAGCATTTCCTTTGAGTTTTCTCCATCAAACCAAGCTGTAATTGGCGTTCCGATAAGAGGAAAACCGAAAAGTTCATCTCCGCCTTTACACGCATTCCTTCTCACCATTGTGAAGTTATTCACAGTATCTGATAACCCGTCATCAGGGAATGTTCCAGGGTCGAGCACTAAATCCTCGACTCCATACTCGATTAGAGTCTTTACTAGGGATCTTAGAAGATCAAGGTTGTTCGGGGCAAATATGGCCAAGGGACAGTTATACATTAACGCCAAATCAGCCATGTCTTTCCAATTTTCCTTGGTTGCCGCATAGATTAGCGGCCTTCTCCCTGAAGTGACTACTAGTCCAGCCTCCATAACATTAGGATCTAACGAGCACAAAATTAGCGGCATTTCTGTGGCTTCAGCAACAGTAGTCACTGCTGACTTGAAGGTCTTTGGGTTATTCGATGTCGACCTGACAGCTATCATATCAAGTTTAAGCTCTCTTCCAATGTATTCGTATAAGAAACCCTCAACTTTCTTCACTCTGTCTAGGAGAGCTTCTTCACCGGAGAATCTAGCTCGCGTCGGCATCTCGTCAGTCACCTCGAAGGCTAGAGATACTGGGTTGTGGTAGGTGAACTCATGGCGGTACATGACAAGCTTTCCACCTATCTTGACCGCGTGTTTTCCCGTGCCGATTACTATCTCCTTAATCACAGGCGCCAACATTTCTTTGAGTTTCTTGTGCTTTTCTTCGTGTTCCTTCTCTAGAAGTGGGGGACAATCTTCCAAGATGATCTCTCTGTTGACCAGCTTGGCTGCGAATGCCATGCAGTTTGCTTCTCCACATTCCTTGCAGTTAGTTCTAGGAAGTAGCTTGTATGCGTCGATGGGACTGAGTGCTCTTACGCCTTTCTTGATCTCTCTCTCGCTCATACTCCATTCTTCCTTGGTATTCTTGCATTAACCCAGCTAGCAATCTTTTCTGGTTTAGCATTGCCCATGCTCATAAACTGTCCTATGAGTTTCTTTATGGTCTTAACAGCGTCCGGGTGCATCATCATGAATACATCAACCCCAGCTAAGAGCAGGGTCAGCGCGGTTATAGTCTCCCATATGGGTCCTCTGAGACTCCTCGGTTCCCACTCAGGACCCAGCTTCAGCCATGCCTCCCTTGCAGCCCAAGCGTTCGTTGTACCTACCAGCACTGGGTGCTGAAGCTCTGCGTCCCCCATTAACGCTGCCATCCTAGCGCGCTCGTGGATAGTAAACGAATATTCAAGTCCATAGCCGAGCGCGGCTGTTGTTAAGTCCATCACTATATTGCTTTCAGGCAAATATTCGTAAAGTTTCCTGTTCAACTCCTTAGCCCGGTTCAAATCTAAAGATGTAAATGCTAAGACTAAATGCCCATGTTTTCGAGCTGCTTTCGCCACGCCTTCGAGGACACCAGCTTCATCCATGTCCAGAGTGACGGAGCTGAGTAAAACCCTCTCGCCCTCAGCCACTTCGGCAACTTTCGTGAAAACCTGAGCATCCTTCTTTGGATCACCACAACCTCCTATGATTAGTGGGACGTCTACTGCCTGTAGTACCTCCTCAACAGTTTTCGCAGCCTCTGCTGGGGATGTATCCTTAATAAGCGGATCTGTACTCAGCAGGTGCACTGTGAGCATCTCCGCTCCCCACTTGTCAACTGCCATCTTGGCCCACGCAGCCGTGTCCTCCCACACCTCCTCGACGTACATCCTTATAGCTTTAGGCAGTCTAACTTCCATATCGAATGTGTCTACAGTTACTACAGGTTGGTGTGGAGGAGTCTTCTCGAACAGGTAGAATGACGGGGTGGCTGCGCCTCCCACTACTATTGCTTTGCCGCGACTGCCTCCCTCACTCTTAGTAGCTCCAAATGTTACTTCCCTAATCTGTCCAGGATATTCTTGGACAAAGAGATTGAATGGTGCTTCCAAAATTGCTTTAGGTTTCACCTTGAGAGGTGCAGCCGGTATAGGCGGTGCAACAGCTTTCACCTTTGATGGTGTAACAGTTTTCAGTGCAGCAGAGACTAAAGCTGACGGCTCCAAAACAAGCTCCTTCACAATTAACTCCACATCTTCAAGCTCAAGATCTCTGTTGCCCTCACCCAGAAGCTTCAGTAACTCAGCAAGTTCGGTGACGATCTTTTTCTCTTCCTCTCCCAAGACTTTCACTTCTCCACTCTTCGAATGATCACTTTCTTAGCGTATATCCTTGCGTCTTTGAGAATAATCTGGAACCCTCCAGCAGAGATAGGTGCCCCACGGATGGTAATCTGGAACCCTCCAGCAGAGATGGCTGTCCCGGGAACCGGGCTCGCGCTAACCGGGATTTCTATAGGCGCTGCTGCGACTTCCGCTTTTTCCACTTCAGGTGCAGCTTCAACCGGTATAGCTTTCCATCTTTCGACAACTGGATGCTCCGTCTTTTCGAGAAAGCTCTTCAATTCATCAATTGTGTTCACGTCGTTTTCTGTGAAGATTTTTTCAACTACGTCCTTCGGTATGAAATCTTTAACGCGTTCCTTAACCTTGGCTGGCATCCATACTATGCGGTTCCAACCTCCATCAACCTGAAGAAACTTTGGGGATCGCATATACTCGATGGATAAGCCGTGGAACCCGTCTACCTGCCTTCCTCCAGCAGTTGCATCTGCCATGGTTGAAAAAGGTAGCCCATTTACGGCTCTTTCTGTGAAACCTCTGTCGACGATTCCTATACCATCAACTTCAGGGATGTAGAAAGCTATGGCCTCGAAGCAACCGCAAGATGTGTGTGGAAATAAATCTTGTTCGGGCTTGTGTTGTGAGGTGTAAAGTTGGACTCGTGTAATTTCTCCCATTGTGTTTTCTTTTATAGATTTATTAGCCCCTGACCATTCACCCTTGAAAGCTTCGATGCATTCGCCTTTTTCCATCCTGAAAATCGGGCCTTTCGGGTCCACCCGCGCTGCAGCTCTTCCGTCAAACCAACTTATGGCACCACAGTTAGCGTACCTTTGAGGTGTGATTATGCAAGAGTGAGTTGGAGCAAAGGACTGGCATAGATTGCACCCGTAGAATTCCTCAACATCCTCATCCTTTAATCCTCTAGCTTTCGCATCTCTAGTCTCGTAGATTTTCAATGCCTTTTTCCTTATTTCCTTTACTTTTTCTGGGTCTGTGAAGAATGTTATCTGCATCTTCTCGATGAACGGTAGATCGCTTTTGAACAACCTAAGCAAGACTTTGCCTATCAATCTGAAAGAGTTCAATCCCTTTTTGAAGGACTTAGTTCCTAGCCTTAACCATATGTCGTATCTCTGATTCAGGTGCATGAAACCCTCAATGTAATTACAGAATTAATGGATCCTTATTTCTCTAGCGTCTTCAACCTCCACTTATACTTATTTCCTTTCCCGGTTACTCCTGAAAAAAAAAAG
>DAOVQA010000120.1:0-4032 GCA_030628925.1 Candidatus Bathyarchaeota archaeon
CCAGGCTTTCCTGAGACAATGGAACAAACTAACGCAACAGTCATCATCATAAATCATAAGATATACCTTTCGGAGTAAACCTGATGCCCGATATGTAATTGAAGGTATCACATATGGAGAGTTTTCCTAGAATGCGCACAAAGTGAGCGAACACACTGGAAAATATGCGCGTCCCCAGATTTTATCAGCCTCTTCTTCTCGTTCCGGCCTCCGACTTTCAGTCCTGTGCACACACTCAAAAGTCATAGTCGATGAATGTAGGGCCTCTTTAAGAGTGAACGGGTCCACGACGTCCGCGAGCTGAGTTGCTCGCCAGTGCCTCTGTATTGTTTTCTCATTCCCGAGTTTTGCGAATCTTCATAAAGTGAAAATGATGTATAAACACGGAAAACGATTTATAAATAGGCAACTTTAAATCTGAAATCGAAATATAAGTTGCAAAGGCTGAAAGACTGTGAAACCCCTAGAAAGCATATATTGGTTGAGGCTTGCTTTAGGCGTAACGGCTGCTCTTATTTGCTTAGGCTATGGTTTGGCGACAGATTCGATAAGTGACACAAACTTCACAGTCAACACGTTCATGAACGGCTTGTCCATAGCATTAGTCACCTACTTGCTATCTTACTATATTGTAAAATCTAAATTCCAGCTTAAAGTGGAAAAGCCTCAGAAGCTTCTAACAATGGGGATAGGTATCTACTTCATCTCTTGGATAGCGCTCTGGGCTCTACTGTACACGATAATTGCTGTTACCATGGTTTAAGCTATGTCCTTGCTCTAGAAAGCCTTCAAGTTTCTCTTGGCTTTTACCCTTCCTAAAAGTGCTGGATTCTGCTTCTTCACGCATACTGCTCTTGGATGCGGGGTTGTTCGCTGTCAACTTGCTGAGGATGCGCATGCAGTTAGCCCAAGCAGCAAAAAATCCACGGTCAAAATCTTCGTTAAGCTTGCTTTTTACATGATCACGAAACTCTTTCCGATAGTTCTGCAAAGCCTTCCTATCGTTCAAATCCAGCTTTGAGAGAAATGTATACTTATCGTTATTTGATTTCCACGCAATCATCATTCCATACAAAGCCCTGAAATACCCTCTGTTCCACTCAGTCTTATGCATCTTCAACTTGATCCTTTCCAGTTCACGCTCAGCCTCAGCAAACCTTCTATTGATTAGAAGCTGAAAGAATCTTGCCACCAAAGCTGAGGGAATAGGCATAGTTAACGCCTACGGGGCTTCAATTTATCATCTTCAGAAACGTCTTCTAAGCCGTTCTCAGTTATTTTGAATATTTCCTCTCCCTCAGGCAAGTAGGGACATGCAACCAAACGGGCAATCCGCACAGGACCACGAGAAGTCCTTCTCAAGTAAATACGGGAAGTACTTGTGTGTCCAACTATGTGGCCGCCTATAGGATAAACAGCATTCCCAAAAAAAACGTCAGGTTTAGCCATAACCTGATTTGTGACGACAGCTACAGCATTGAAAGCCCTAGCTAGGCGGATAAGCTTATGCATGTGCTTGTTCAGCCTTTGCTGTCTACGAGCCAACATCTCACGCCCAATATACTCGCTTCTAAAATGCGAAGTCAAAGAATCAACAATAATCAGCCTAACATTGTTCTCTTTAATAACCTCGTCAGCGTGATCAAGAAGAAACGTTTGATGATCAGAAGTGTATGCTTCAGCATAAATAATGTTCTTAGCCACTTCTTCAGGATCAAGCCCCAAATGCTTAGCCATCTGCACAATACGTTCAGTTCTAAAAGTGTTCTCAGTGTCAACATACAAAACTGAACCATCAAGTCCACCCTTTTCAGGAGGCAACTGTACATTCACACACAGCTGATGACAAACTTGGCTTTTGCCACTACCGAACGCGCCATAGAACTCCGTTATAGTTTGAGTCTCCAAACCTCCGCCGACAAGCTCATCCAAAGCTTTGCTGCCAGTGGTCAAACGTAAAACATTCTGATGCATCTTCAGAAGCTCGTCGGCTCTGACAAAAGAAACATTTATGGAAGAACGAGCAGCACGAATAATCACTAAAGCCTTCTTTTCGCTGATGCCCGCAGACTCCAGCTCACGGGCAGCAGCCAAAGCTATAGATTCTACGGTGTGAAAACCCAGCTCATTCAGTTTTTGGGCAGTAGCGGGACCGATACCGGGAAGATCCTCTAAAAACTCATATTTTTTCTCAGCTACATTTTCCTCTTCCTCAATCATAAGCCTTCCCCTTTTGTAATTCACTCAAACAGTTAAGTCAGGGCATATTTAAATCACACGAAGAATAACAACGTTTAGTCCCCAGAGAGATAAGTTAAAGTAACTAGAAAACCTCCGTCATCTGAAGCCTATATAGCCTGAAGATGGCTTAGTTGGGCTTAAAAACCCCTGTTAACAAACTTGTGAAGCCTATTTCAGTGTCTTAGCAAAGAATTCCACAATCTTTTTGAAGAGAATCTTCTGGTTCTTGGTTTTCAATATTCCATGTCCCTCATCTTCAAAAACTAGTAGGTCATACTTGATTCCCCGTTTGTCCAGTCTTTTCTTTACTTCTTCCACATTCCTAGGTGTGACATTAGGGTCGCGGGCTCCCTGGACAATCATAAGTTTACCTTTGATTTGTCCGACGAAGTTTATGGGTGACCGTTCACAGTATCGTTCTGGTACTTCCTTCGGGGTTCCTCCCATCATTTCTTCAGAATATGGGCGTAAATCAGGGCGAGTTGTTTCATAGTCCACCACCAGGTCTGTCATTCCACAAATAGGAACAGCCGCGGAAACTAGCTCCGGCACTTTAGTGATAGCACACCAGCTTGAATAACCACCGTAGCTTGTTCCGGTAACTCCTATTTTCCCTTTCTCCGCTATTCCTCGCTCTATCAAAGCCCTAACTCCTGCCCAGATGTCTTCTTGTTCGTCACTTCCCCAACCATTAACTCTGATCAAATCTTCAAATTCTACGCCGTAACCTGTTGATCCTCGGTAATTTGGGTCGAGAACATTGAATCCTTGTGAGGCGAAGTATTGGATTTGAGGATTTATTGTGTCTTCAGAATGAGCGGTGGGTCCACCATGAACGTAAACAATGGCTTTCCTACTCTTTGTTTTTGGGCGGTATAGCCATCCATGAATCATCATACCATCCTTTGCTTTCCACTTGAAATCTTCTGCAGCAGTAAGATTTTCACTTTTAACCGTCGTTCGTTCCCAAACGTGAGTTAGTGATTGAAAATGAGAGGGCACGATGTTGTTAAGGTTGAACTTGACTATTTCATGAGGTTGAGTTGATGAGTAATATAGGCCTGTCCATTCATTATTGGTCACTGGACCTATGGGGATGAGTGACCCTTTAATCTTAGGTAGAAGCTTTTCTTTCAGGCTTGTTAAGTCGATAATGAATGGTCTCACTGTTGCGTTCTGATATTCTAAAACTACTAGGTGATTACCATTTATGGGGCTGTTTATTTGTTCGATGTTACGGTTCGGATCATCAATCAGCCAGTAGATTTCCTCTGTTTCAATGTTGTAGATGCCTAACGAATAATATTTTTGAACTTTGCCGTTCTTTGTCTCAGTGATGAACCCAACATGCCGTCCGTCAGGCAGCCATACTGCTTGGATTCTCGCTTGGGGTCCAAAGTTAAGTATTTCTTGATCTTCTTCTCCTTCGATGTCCACTAGCCAATATTGTTCTCCTTTAGGGTGAAGCTCTTTGCGATTATAAAGCACGTATGTTCCTTGGTTATTAAGCTGAGGGAAAAGCCAGGCTGGTTTTTTAGGCTTTGCTAGAACTTTCTTATCTCCGTCTCTGAGGTCCTGTCGATAAACCCATGTTGGTTCGATTTCCTTTTTCCTTTCGAAGTCGTAGTTAGCCCCATAAATAAGCCACTTCCTGCTTGGATGCAACGCTCCGCCCCGCAGAAAGAAGGACGGATCTTCTTCTGTTAATGGAATCATTTCTCTAGGCTTGTCTATCTTCACTTCGAATAGTCGCGCTCTTTCGTTTCTGCTTTTATCCTCTACTACAATAAC
>DAOVQA010000113.1:0-4092 GCA_030628925.1 Candidatus Bathyarchaeota archaeon
CATATTTTATGCCATCAATAAGCATTGTTTCGCTGATAATTGTGCCTCTAAACTCGTTTGCAAAATCGCCTATGCCGTCCAAAATGGTGTTTAACTTCAAGTCTTTGTGAGGTCTGTTTATTCTCTTCCATAATTTTTCGTTGATAGTGTCAATCTTGAAAGAAACGAAATCTGCTTCCAGTAAATCTTTCTTTGTGTCGTCTTGCCAAATCAGGGAGGAATTAGTTATGACCGCTATTGGAATTCCAATCTGTTTCAGAAGAGAAATCTCATTGCCTAAGTTAATATCTAAAGTTGGTTCTCCGTCTGCAACGAAAGTTAGATAGTCAATCTTCTCATTTTTTGGGCTTGTTTCGTTAACTTTCCTTTTGACCTGTTCGAAAATCTCTTCTGTATTGTAGAATGATCTCCTTGCTATCGTCACGTCTATGGTTTTGCCTACTTGACAGTAAACACAAGAATATGGACAAAATTTTGGTGGTATATTATTTATTCCAAGGCTTCGACCTAATCTCCTTGAAGGGACAGGCCCAAAAGCTACTGTTTTCATTTCCTTCAAATCAGTTACTCTCCACCTTTCAAAGGAGTTTTATTGTTCACTCCTTCTTTTGATTTATTATATGGAAACGGATACCCACAAAGAGAAAAACAACCAAATAGAATGTTAGGACTGCCATATTAAATAGAGGACCAAAAAAGTTCTGTCCTCCTAAACTGCCTCTCACCAGTTCGATACTGTGGGTTAAGGGGGAGAACATTGATAGAAGCTGCCCCCAAACGGGTAAATCCTTGACGGGAATGAAGACGCCGCTTATGAATAATAATGGAATACGAACGAAGTTTAGTGGCATCATAACTTGTCCTGGACCTTGACCAGGTATGGAAGCGAACATAATTCCCATAGCAGCGAAACCTAAGGCTGAGAGAATCATGCCCGCCATTAAGGCTATAAAGTCTGTAACGATTGATTGGAAAAATATGACACCGACTATTATAGGAATTATGGATACTCCTGCGCCATAGATGAACCCTGCAATCGTCTTGCCTAAGAGAACCGTGCTGAGCGATACTGGAGCGGACAGAAACCTGTCAAAGGTACGGATTCTTCGCTCCAAAGGTATTGTTACTGGTCCAATGGATGAAGAGGCGAAGAAGAGTGACTGGGCAACGAGCACCGGAATCGCTTGGTCAATAGGTATATTCCGTCCTATCACGAAGGATAGGAACATGGAGAATGGAAACAGTATTCCAAACATCAAAGATGCGGGTTTCGCGTAGTATATCCGTATATCTTTCTCTCCGATAGCCCATGCAACTCTCATGTCCTTCAGGATACGTTTAATTCCTATCAAAAACAACGCCTCCTTTCTTATGAACCGGTTATGTCTATTTCACTCTCTTTACGCTTCATTTCAGGCGTTATCCCTGTAAGCTTCACAAATACGTCTTCTAGGCTTGGACCCAACGTATTCACTGTATGAATCATCAATTCATTGGCTGACGCGTATTCCCATATTGCAGAGAGTAATTTTGGTGAATTCTCGGTGTTGAGTCTATATTTGTCTCCATGCTTTGCAACTTCGGTGACTCCTTGAATTGTCTTGAGATCTGTGGTTAGGTTCTTTGTGGCGCCAACGAAAGAAACCTCTATGAATTGGAGCTTTTTTATGGTTTTTTTGAGCCTCTCTGGAGTGTCGATGGCCGCTATCTTTCCTCTATTGATTATGGCAACTCGGTCGCACATCTGGTTAGCCTCCTCCATGTTATGTGTTGTAAGAAAGATAGTTAGTCCATCATCATTCAACTTTCTAACCAGATTTCTTATCGTTAAGACGCTTTGAACGTCAAGACCGGAGGTAGGCTCATCAAGGAAAAGGATGGATGACTTATTCATGAGCGCCATTGCTATACATAGACGCCTCTTCATTCCTCTTGAGAAGCCCTGCACACTTTCGTGACGTCGGTCAAATAAACCAAACAACTGTAAAAGCTCTCTGGCGCTCCTTTCCCTCTCAACTTTTGCTATATCATATAGCCTCCCAGTGAAGATCAGGTTACCCCAAGCGGATAGATCTGTATAAACGTTAGATATGTCTGGCACTATTCCCATCAGTTCCTTAGCTTCCACCGATTGCCTCTGAATGTCGTAACCCATAACTTCCGCGGTTCCTTCAGTGGGCTTAGATATGCCTGTTAACATTCGAGTTGTCGTCGTCTTTCCAGCCCCGTTAGGACCCAGAAAACCGAAGATCTCGCCCTTCTTCACCTCAAAATTTATGTGGTCAACAGCTAAGAGCTTACCATAAGATTTCGTAAGATTAACTGCTCTTATTGCCTTTTCCATCATTTCTCACGTCCTTACTATAGTTCTCTAATCTATGAAATCAATCTAACGGGACATTATCTATATGTTGCCCAAGCTTTTTATCAATTTCACACCAAAACCTAACTGTATTGTTGGGACCTTAGGAAAGGAAAAGCAAGTGTTTCTTTATGGGTGCACTCACGAAACTAACTTAAGAAGAGAAGTGGATAGTTATTGTTGACTTTAAATGTCAACGAAAAACGATTCTGTCGACTTGAAATTGCACATGACTGTAAAAACCTTCGCCATTCTGCAAGGGAAAATAATCTGTATTCTAAACGAACTCGTTAAGAAAGCTAAATTGCTTCGCGAAAAAGAAGAAGAAGGAGAGGAAGCAAATCATCTTCTAGGAATGATCTCTGACAACTTAAATGAACTACTTGAACTTTTTGAGCAGAGAAAAGACTTGCGAAATCGAATTGAAAATCTAAAGAGGATCGAAAAAGATCAGATTAAACATTAGATTTGCCCGCAGACGTTCCCTGCCAGTGGCTTCGCATTGTGGCATATGTGAAAAAGCGTCTTAGATGCGCGTGCCAACAAGATATAAGCATGAGCGAGTGATATTTTAATGTAGAGTAGAAATGTGTGAACTTAAGGTAATCGTAGAAAAAGAAGTAGCTTTTGAAAATGTGATCTATGCAAAATCGATTGAAAATAGAGTGGTTGTCAAAGATGTCCTAGGAAAGTCTATGGAGTTCAAGAATCATACAATCACAGAGGTTGATGTGAACAATGAACGCCTCGTTCTCTCTCCAATGAACACGCAAAGCTAGAATTGCTGCTGCAAAGAAGTTATTCCAAGAGATTATGAAAGCTATGAGCTAAGGCGTTAGTATAGATGCTAGACAAACACGCTGTCTCCGAGCAATGGTTTGTAATAAATTGCAACTAGATATTTTCCAAAGTTCGTTTCCACAGCTCTGCAATGGCTTCTGAGACCCTGCTTTTTGGTGAATAGTCTACTATAGATTTCCCTGCAACCATGGCTTCTGTAACGAGCGTGTCAAAAGGTATTTTTCCAACAACCTCCACGCTATTGGATCTGCAGAACTCGACTATTCTGTCTGTGTTCTCTTCGTTTATGTCATACTTGTTTACGCAGACAAGTGAAGGTATCTTAAAGTGAATGAGCAAACCTAAGGCTCTCTCCATATCGTGGATGCCTGACAAGCTTGGTTCTACGACTATTAGCCCCCTGTCAACTCCACCCACAGCCGCTATTACAGGACAACCGATGCCCGGTGGTCCATCATTAATGATTAGCTCGCAGTTTTCTTTTTCAGCGATCTTTTTAGCGTTCTGCCTCACTAAGCTCACAAGTTTCCCCGAGTTTTCTTCTCCGGGATTCAGTCTAGCGTGGGACATGGGACCATATTTGGTCCTTGAGATGAAAGCGTACCCAGAAATCGTCTCCCTGAGCTCTACTGCCTCTACTGGGCACACGTAAACACATACGCCGCAGCCCTCACATAGAATGGGATCAATCACCAGTTTCTCTATAGCATTAAATCGACAGAGCTCTTCGCATTTTCCACATTGGATGCACTTCTCTTCATCCATTACAGCAACCCTAGAGGCTTTAAGTTCCTCTGTCTGCAGAATCTCAGGTTTTAATAGCAGGTGGAGATCGGGCGCATCTACGTCACAGTCAGTCATCACAGTCTTTTTGGTTAATGCTGCAAGGGAACCAACTAAACTTGTTTTTCCTGTTCCGCCCTTTCCAC
>DAOVQA010000064.1:0-6350 GCA_030628925.1 Candidatus Bathyarchaeota archaeon
AGCATTTCCTCCACCCACCACTGCAACAACATTACCCGGAGCTTTCTTCAATCCCTCGTTTACTTCTTTGAGGAATTCTAACCCTGCTATCATAAATTCTTCACCTGGTATTCCAATGCCCTTTTCTTTCCATGCGCCTATTGCCAACAGCACTGCGTCAAACTTTTTCTGAATATCCTCAAAAACTACTTTATCATTTATGGGTTTTCCTGTTTTAAAGTCTATACCCATTTTTGAAAGGGCAGCTATCTCCTTCTTCACTACTCGTCTTGGAAGTCTGTATGGTGGTATTCCATAAGTGAGCATCCCGCCTAGTTTTTCCTCACTTTCATATATCGTCACTCCATATCCCATTTTTCTCAAGTAGTAGGCTGCCGAAAGACCAGAAGGCCCAGAACCAATTATTGCGACTTTTTTACCTTTTTCCGTAGAAATTTTATGAAAGCCGCTTTCCGCCTTCTTTTCAAGAATGAAATCGCCTAGGAACCGTTCTATAGCCCTTATAGATATAGCTTCATCATATTCGACGCGGTTGCAATGCTGTTCACAGAAGTGGGGGCAAACTCTTCCAGTGATGGAAGGAAAAGGATTAGTTTCTAGAAGGATTTCTGCGGCTTCTTCCAGTTTTCCATCCCTGATCTTCTCAAAAATCTGAGGAATGCGATTATTAGCTGGACAATCATGTGTGCACGATGAAACAAGTTCAACTCGGACTGGCCTGTAATCTCTCCAAAAACCAGTTTTTCCCGCACTGCCAATCGTTGGAACTGATAGTGTTGTAACAGGCATTTCCTTACGAGTTTTTGGAACAACAACCATTAACTTCACCAACCCTTTATTAATCGTTCATAAGCAAGTTCCGCTGCCCTAGCGTTTTTTTCTCCAGTACTTCCAGACCATGTTTCTCTTATGGTTTTTAAAAAACTCTTTAACTTAACTTCGCCTGTTGCTTTAGCAAATGCCCCCACAATTGCAGTATTGACAACTGGAAATCCGGCTACAAGCAATCCTAATTCAATTGCAATTCCAGTTGCGTCAACAGTAGCCGTTCGCCAGCCGTTTAAATTGATCTCTGTAGGCTTTTTTGCGGTATTCATGACAATTACACCGTCTTTTTTCAAGCCTTCGGTTACATCCACAACTCGCATGAGGTTAGGCGACAGAATTATCACGTAGTCTGGATTGTAAATTTGGCTGTGCATAAGTATTAGCCTGTCACTTATTCTTGCAAAAGCTTTTACGGGAGCCCCTCGCCGTTCCGCTCCGAAATATGGAAACGCTTGAACCCATTTGCCTTCAAGGAAAGCAGCATGAGCCAGCAATTGAGCAGCTGTAACGGCTCCCTGCCCGCCGCGACCGTGAATTCTAATCTCCTTAAGCAAAACTTCCCCCTTCTGCTCAGAAGTGAAAGGTGAACAATCCAACCTTATTAGCGTTAGGTTAGACAAACATAAAAAACAACATCAGAAATAAGCCTGCAACTGAAAAAATAGGTATAACAGTCTTCTTCGCTTTTTGAAGAACCCTATCGGTGAGGAGACATAACATCTCCAACTTCTTTGCTCCAATGACCTTCACGTTAGGAACTACTATGCTACGTTCCGCAGCTTTCGCAGGTTCTAGATTAGATAAAGCATCAAGTGTAACCTTTTTAATGTAACCAATTATTTTTTCATGTTCTATGGCTTCACCTATCGGGTGGTATCCGCGCTCACTTAGTATTACGGCATTTACTGAATGCGTGTCTGTGGTGAAAACTTCACCTTCGTTTATGCCTAAGGATTTGAGGGTTGAAAGAATTCTTTCACGCAACCCAGAAACCATGTTGTTGCCATCAATAACTACATAAGCAGTTTTCTGTTCACAAACCTTGACCACGACCACGGTGATGCCTCCAGGTCCCATACCATCTTCGAGACTTAAGCCCCTGGGCTTAAATGTTGCAGCACCAACTTCAAAAGGAGACAACCGTAGAGATGATGTCTGATCTAAGCAGCCAGCTGCAGCTGCTTTCAGCGCGTTCAAAGCTTCTTCCATGGTTATTGTTCCATTGATGCTGTTGTGGGCGTTGATAACAGCACAGTGTGTCAGCCCATTCTTCTCTGCTTCTTCGTAAACAAACAAACCTATTTCCTGCGGCAGATCTTCAGTTGTTCTCGGAGCGAGAGTCAATGAAAGAAAACCGAACCTGCCGAAAACTTGGCAGCATGCAGTGGCCAAACCATTGTCAACCTTAATAAAGGGTGTCGCTTTTTCTTCTGAAGCCTCAAAGTTTGAGGACTCGATCACATGTTTGATTAATTTCTGGTTTTGCATTTGAGAAGCTAGGTCGAGTTCATGACCAAGCAAGCCGTGGGGAATACATGCAACACAGTTAAGTTCCTTTTCTAAAGCGGCTTTTAGCATAGAGGGTAAAAGACTGCTTCCAACATTTTTAAAGGGGCCAGGATGAACAGAAGGAATGATTATTACTGCTTTAGGTTTGTAAGTATCAAACTTTATCAAGGAAACTTCTACGTCTTGTTCTTCACCTAACTGTTCAAGGAACTCTTCAAAAGGAGCATTTTGACCTACTATCCAATCAAGCAAGAAAGCCTTGAAAAGGGATAATGAAGAGATTCCAAGTGTTTGCTCACCTACACGGTTCAATAGGAAAATGAAAAGGAAACTCGAAAGAATGCTCACAGATGATGAGAAAATGAAGAATAGAAATATGAGGAAGTAGTCGACCTCCGCCAAAAATATCATGAAGGGAACTATACAAGGAAAAGGTTGAAGAAGAGAAGCCATCAAAAGCCGTTTAGAACTCATAGAGGATGTTGAGTTGAATACTATTAAGCGTAGGATTAGCACGGCTGAATATCCAAAGAACAAAAGTCTAACCAGCATTGTGATAGCAACGCCTACAAAAATGAACAAAAGCCATAAAACCCAGCAACAAAAGGAAAGAGCTGTAGTTCTTCTTAAATCATATATCTGATCTTGTCCTAAGATCAGTATGCTCACAACGCAGTCAAAAATCAGGTTTACAATGAATAGAGAAAGCCCTAGATGCAATCCTGTAATCAATGCCCCAAATGAGGGAAAAAGAGTAACTGTGGAAAGGATTCCCCCACCTAGACAAGATAACGCAAGAAGCAGAAGCACATTGCCTTGTGAAGGAAGCTTAAATAATGAAGAATATCGTTCGGCTACTTTATCCATTGATTGATTTAATGAATCCTCAGCAACCACGCATATCATCTCAGATGAGTTTTTATGAGAGAATATCAAGCATATTAAAGTGTTGTGAAAAGTAGCACAAACACCGCTAACTGCTAAGAACACATTAAAAACAAGTATTACAGTGGGCTCCTTGTTATTTTAACATGAAAACTGAAAAATCGGAGATCATAAGGCCAAAACAGGAATACCTTTCCACGACGCTTTAATGTTCTCTCAGAAGGACAACTGTTTTATTCTCGGAAGCTAATCTAACATTTTGCGAAGCCTATGCCAGAACAGAGCCTACCTTTAACAATATTTCACATGCTTGAGAAAAACCTAGGTAAGAATATACGGGTTATCTTGGATTCTTCCTATGGTTTTGAGGGAAGGTTGGCAGCGGTAACTCGTAAGCCACCTGGAATATGGCTTTCAGACGCAGAAGCCGTCACAATGCGTGCGACGATAGCTCAACCTATACCTCAAGTTGCAAGTAGAGAAGAAAGGAGCGAAATATTTGTACACCTCAACTCCGTACAGCGAATAGAAGTTCTGCATACCTCTTCTCGCCGTTAACCTTATCAACCTAGAAAAACATGTGCGCCAGAACACATACCACTACTAGCGCTATTGCAAAACCCACAAGTAGTTCTGGCCTGACTTTAATGCCTTCAGTTTCCTCTTCAAAAAATCTGAGCAAACCAGCACTCGCAGCTGGCATTGGCGCTTCTTTCTTTTTCTTTTTCTTACTCACTTTTCTTTGATCCCCTTCGAATCTAGCAGTTAAACTGTATCTTATTAAGATTATTAATGTTACTCTTCAAAGAGTTTTTATCTATGAAAAAATGATAGTGTGATACAAGAAGATGAGCAAATGGCAACTCCTCAAGATGAATATAATCACGTGTTCGACCTTCTTCAGAAACATCACAAATGGTTTCAAGAGTGCATCCCACTTATAGCAAGCGAAAACATTCCAAGTTCAGCTGTACGTGAAGCTCTTACAACGGATTTTGGAAATCGCTATGCAGAGGGATGGCCTGGAGAACGCGTTTATGCTGGCTGCCGCTTCATAGACCAAGTGGAGTTTAAATGTATTGAGCTCATGAAGAAGCTTTTCAATGCGCAGTTTGTGGATGTCAGACCTATTTCAGGTGTTGTGGCTAACTTGGTTGTTTACACTGCCTTTACAGAACCAGGCGATACTATGATGGCTCTGTCAATTCCAGCTGGCGGACACATCACAATGGGTAAGAAGAAGCTGGGGGGTACAGCTGGAGCTGTTCACGGTTTGGTTGTTGAATATCTGCCCTTAGATTATGAAGAATTAACCATAGATGTTGATAGGGCGAAAAGTAGAATTGAAAAACTCGTAAGAGATGGCAGATCACCCAAACTTGTCATGTTTGGGGCGAGCGTTTTCCCATTTCCTCATCCAATAAAAGAGCTAGCTGACACTATTCATTCAGTCGGCGCAACCATCGGATATGACGCTGCACACGTGGCTGGACTTATTGGGGGTGGACAGTTTCAAGACCCGCTTAGAGAGGGAGCTGATGTTGTCAGCTTAAGCACGCACAAAACATTCTTTGGACCTCAACATGGCGGAGTCTTATCATGGGAAAAAAATGCAGAAAAAATAAAACGGGCAGCCTTCCCAGGAATGTTAAGTAACCATCATTTACACGCGGTTGCAGGAGTTACAATTGCTTGTGCAGAACTGCTTGAATTCGGAAAGGAATATACAAGCCAGATAGTGAAAAACGCTAAAGTCTTAGGTCAAGCATTGTATGAAAGGGGATTCAATGTTTTGGCTGAACACAAGGGCTTCTCACAGTCTCATGTTATTTTAATAGACATAACGAAGCATGGCGATGGAGGCATGATCGAAGAAACTCTAGAGAAAGCGAACATAATAATAAACAGAAACCTGCTTCCATGGGATATTAAGGAAGGAAGGCACTTCATGCATCCAGGCGGCATAAGACTAGGTGTCTCAGAGGTCACAAGGCTGGGAATGAAAGAGTCTGAAATGACTGAAATAGCAGAATTCATCAAACGAGTAATAATGGATAACGAAGCTCCGGAAAAGGTAAAGGCAGATGTAGTGGAATTCAAGAAAAGCTTCCAAAAAGTGCATTATTGCTTCGAAAACGCAACTGAAGCCTACAAATACATAAAAATCCGCTGAGCGGCAACGATGAAAGCCTTAGGTCTGGCGTTCAGTGCAAGGAAGAGAGGCAACAGTTTAAACTGTGTGGAATACGTGCTAAAGAGGCTGAAGGAGCAGGGATTTGAAACATGGATTATTAACGCTTATGACTGCCAGATAGAACCTTGTAGTCATTGCAATTATGAATGCTTCGCTCCTGAATTAAGAGGCAAAGATGAAGAATGCCCGATTCGAGATGATGTTAAAAGAATTTACGGCGAAATGAAAGAAGCAGACATCATTGTGCTTGCGGTTCCAACGTATAGTGGCAAACCAGCAAGTCTGTATTGTGCTTTTACGGAAAGAGGGCAAGGAATAATCAAAAGCTCCAGAGAATTTGAACAATATATGTCAGGGAAAATCATAGCACTAATCGTCATAGGAAACATCCCTGCTGGCGGTGATCTTGCATATCACACGGTGATTTTAGATCATTATGAGTGTAAATGTCCCCCACCATCTTTATTATTGCAGTCAGCGGAATGTGGTCAGAGTTCGGTTTTGGGAACGTTAGTTAAGGATGAGAAAGTTAAGGACAGACTAGACAACTTGGTGAAGCTAATACTTGAACGATGGGATATCAAGCGATAAGATTGCAGGGTACAATATGAACTGTTAGCATAGCAACCATTCCGTTGAGACTTTTCCAGAATTATTCCGTGAACATGAAATTCAAGGGTTTGTGTATCCTTTGTGTTAGTATCTGAATTTGCATTCGAAGATTTCAGGTCCTGTCTTCCAAGTACGGTTGGCGAAGTCGATGAATAGGGTGATATACCCGAGGTTTTTGAAGCCCCTTTTGTACAGGAATTTTAGTGTGCTTATGTTTCGTGCTACTGGCGCTATGTTGAGGTATTTCGCTCCCATTTTCTGGGCTTCAGAAATGGCTGTTTCTATCAGTTTTGTTCCTATTCCTTTGCGACGGTATGCTTTG
>DAOVQA010000122.1:0-4025 GCA_030628925.1 Candidatus Bathyarchaeota archaeon
ACTAGCACTGACCAGTTTCCGGCAGGTATTCCAATTGTAACGTCAAACGGAAAAGGTTGAGTTCCTTCGCTCTCCAGTTTGAAGTTGAGATTGAACAGCATTGGCACAACTGTTTCAACTGTGTCTATATCTTTCAACGTGTCAACTACACTTTCTGGAAGGGCTCCTCCAATTGGGAATGCTTGGATGATAAACACGCCTCTAGCGACGACAACAATCTTACCGTCAAAAAATATATTCATTTCTTCAATAACTGTCATATATCTTGTAGTAGATGCCACTACAGCTACAGTAATTGTCACAGCTAAGGCGACGCCGATAATGCACAGTGAAGATCTGAGTTTTCTGCGAAAAAGATTGCGTAAACACATTCCTGTGACTCGTATGACCCTGTCCCCCTATTGCTAGAGGTCACTTTAAATCTCAATTTATATAAAGCATATTATTCATACTACAGTAGTTCGGTGAGATAAATGAGAAAAATATCGAAAAAAATCATCGCAAGTATACTGATATTTCTTCCAATCTTAGCAATACTGGGAACACAGCTGCATCTAGTAAAGGCTCAGCCTGCAGCAGCCAGTTTAACTGGAAACATCTTTGATAGAGGGTTGGATGAGAATGGGGATGGGCTCTTCGATTTCTTGGAAATAAGCGTAGAGATCAATGTTACCGATCCAGCTGAGTACAAAGTGTATGTGAGAGGACTTGTTGGCAATGACTCAAGCTATTGGTGGTTTGGGCAGTCTCAATCTGCTTATCTTGATCCAGGGATCAGACGGATTAACGTCACTTTGTACGGTCCACAAATCTACGATCGGCGTATTAACCCAGAAAATGTGTCTACTATCTCCTTGTTTGAGATTGAACATGATTCCTTTGAAAAAGCTCAATATTGGCTCGACGAACAATATGATATTCCCCTTTCGGGAGGAAGTGGCTCGGGGGGAATCTATGTATATACTGAATTCAATTCACCGTTTAGAGATGCTGAAGCAAAATTCATAGTATATCCAAATGGTACCGTAACGTTGGCTGGACGTCTGGATTATGCTAACATGGTTCCGTTGAATTCGGGGCCCTCAATGCAAGGGGCAATAGGGATAACTGAAGATGGTGGTTTAGTAATAGCGTCAGTGGATAGCAGCATGGAAATTCCGGTGAAAGAAGCTTCAGAATTTCCCTTCAACTCAACCATACTCTCCATGCTTGAAACGTATTCTGATGGAGATGTTCAAAGCGAACTCAATGTTACGATGGGTTTACCATCTGGGATTGCTGCAGAATATCCATTCAATACTACAGATGTTACGATGACCGGTATGTATTCAGATGGAGCTTTCAACTTTCAACTAGATTTCTCCACAGTATTGCCTTCAAACGTTATCTCAGTGTTTCCATTCAATACTACGGACAGTATTTCAGTAACTGGAGACTATTCGGACGGAGTGGTTGAAGGGACGATTACGTTTCACTTGGTATCAGGGCTTCCACTAGGCGACATAACCATCGACTTTCAGGGAAATGAAACTGATCTAAGCCTTACAAGCGATATTACTTTCATCTATGATGTTCCTATGCCCTTCGAGGCACCCCCGCCTTTCCCTGAATTTCCACTCAATAGGACAACTCTAGATGAATGGCTTCTGGAAATGAACAGTAGCATCACTGGAACAGGGCAATACTCCTTGTACAATATGACGATGGGATTGTTTGAATGTACTCAGTTCATTACAACTCCAACCTATAGGATCACCGGTGCAGATGTGACATTCAATGTATCCGTGCACGGCAACTTCATCGAAACCTTAGCGTTGGTTATGTCAGGATCAGCCCAAAACACGCTCATGTACCCCTTCTTAAACGCAACGCTTTCCTCAGTCGACAGCGCCTCTTTCCAAGCGGCATATACACGCAGTTCAAAACAGGTCTCTACATCGTTAACGTTCGCTTATGATGTAAGATCACTAGTAAATTACCTTGCTGCTCCGGAAGCGCGCGAGCCACTGCAGATTCCTCCGGAAATTCCCTGGCAATTGATTAACCTTACGTTTTCAATGGTGAAAGACGCTTCACTAAAGCTTGAATACTCAAGTGCAAACAAGGAGATTCAGGTATATCTAACTGCTACTGAAAGCTTGTCAGAGTATTGGGACGAGATCGCTGTCTTATTACGTGACATTGTTCCCATAGAGGCCAAGCCTTACGTAGAGTTACTGCTGAACACGACCTATTGCTCATTGGAATCTTACAGTGAGAAAATTCTGTACCAAAATGGCATAGTAGATATTGAATCAACGTACACTATTGAAGGAGACTTCAATGCTGAAATCAATCACGTGAAAGAAGTAGCGATGAACCTTCTCACAATGATTAGTGCTGTACCCCAGCTGTCTTGGCAAATGGTATTTCTCAACCAAACAGCGATTGACATCACCACATTCCAAGTAGACTATGACTTAGGAAATACGTCTCTCACATTCAGTTTTTCAGGCTTAACCTTGGCTCCTCCAATAGACCCTGCGGATTCCAATCCTGCCCAGTTCAAGCTTGAACGCTTCTTCAACCTCACCGCTGACTCTTTATTTCCAAGTTCAGAGGAGCAACTTAGAATTACAGTTGAAGGAGCAAGCAATGTCACGCATGCTGTGACACTAGTCGATACTGGAGGTATACCAACACCTAATCAAACTGGCCCAAGCAACAGCTATATGATCTGGTATAACCAGTCAATCAGCAGCATCAAGAATTTGACATTCCAAATCGGGCCTCAAGCGTACGCTGCAAGAGTACTAGTGATTGATCAAGTAGACGATCCCATGCAAGATGCAACTGTGAAAGTGTATTGGCCAAACGGAACGCTCTACAAGTCGCTGACAAGTAATGACTTCGGATACACAACATCCTTCACTGTGGATTATGGATACATGCCCTATGGAAAATACAATATCACAGCTACATGTCAAGGTGTCTCAGCTGCCAAATCTTTGATCATCAGTTACAGCGGAGTCTACACTATAGATCTACCGACAACGGGTTCACAGAAAACTGAAACTATTACTGATCCAGATTCTGTCAATGCTACAAATCCATTCGTAATCGATGCTACGGATAAAACTTCCTCTGAACTGATTATCACTGAGATCGATAAGCCTGTTGAAGTAACGATGAGAAATATGACAAGCCTGCCCGAGGGCGTGGATCCACCACCGGGCACCTTTAAACTAGTGGGCAACTATGTGGAAATTATTGCTAATGAAACAGACGCCACTGTTAACGCTACAATACGCATATACTACACACCTGAAGAAGTAGCTGAACTGGGACTGATTGAAAGCTCATTGCAAATCTGTTATTGGAACGCTACCGAAGGCAAGTGGATTCTAGTTGAAAGTCAGGTAAACACTGATGAACATTATGTTTGGGCTGTTGTCAGCCACTTCAGCATATGGGCAATCATGGGGCAACTACCACCATTCTGGACTCAATTTTGGTTCATAGCTTTGATTGCTTGTGTCATTGCGCTAATCATCGCTGTCGGCGTTATCTATACAGTGAAAAAGAAGAAGAAAACTGAACAGTAGAACCCTCCCATTTTTTTTATTTTACCATCAGGTTCATCAGTTTTGAATTGGTAAAGAAAACTCTACTTTTTTCCTGTCAAGCGTGTGTTTCATTTTTACGCTTGTAGATGGACCCTGTTTGGTCATCCTGTAACATGTTTGCTGATACAAAGTATTATGATCCTTTTTGAAGCAGGAAATGATAAAACTTTTTTCCACTTGTCCAATAACAGGTTTAAAGGTTATATCCAAGAAGTTCAGCATAGCTTGGTAGGGGTGTTGTACTGTTGTTTCAAAAGATTTTAGTTCCATTAGACGGTTCTGAACATTCGCTGAGAGCCTTGAAAATCGCCATCCAAATAGCTAAAAGGTTTGATGGAAAAATCACTCTAATTCACGTGTATTCGATTGGCGCAAGAACAATCGTTATGCCTGAACCAACAACTATGACTCCTCCAAGTG
>DAOVQA010000019.1:0-11818 GCA_030628925.1 Candidatus Bathyarchaeota archaeon
ATCAAGCATCCATCTCCAATTCAACCAACATCTGGGATAATGGCTTTTCTTCTGGCGGGAACTATTGGAGCAACTACACTGGTGTTGACTTAGACCCTGATGGAATAGGAGATACAGAGCATGTTATAAATGAAAACAACACAGACAACTATCCGCTAATGGGAATGTTCTCGGACTTCAAAGCAACTTCAGAACACCACGTTCAAACGATCTCCAATTCTACAATCTCTGATTTCCAATTTAACGGCACAGCAACTAGCTTCAATGTTTCTGGAGAAGGCGGTACAATTGGCTTCTGTAGAATACTAATTCCAACAGCTTTAATGAATACCGCTTACAAAGTGTTTGTCAACTGCACAGAAGTTTCATACACCTTGCTGCCTTTCTCCAACAGTACACACAGCTACCTATATTTCACCTACAGCCACTCAACTCAAGAAGTAATAATAATCCCAGAGTTTCCATTATCACTAATCATTCTACCCTTGTTCATAATGACAACACTACTAGCAACCATAGTTCACAGAAGAAAGAAGTCAACGTAACTATCAGTTTGTACACTATAGATACCTTCAATTCTTCTAGGACTATTTTCCATAGGCTCCTATAAGATGCGAAGCATGCATGCGCGCGTGCTATTTACTGAGAGAGACTTCTTGCATAAACTTCACTTGTCATGCTATGCATTTGTCGAGACAACTTGGTGATTGCACATTCATCTCCAAGCCACCACATGCACTTTTTCTCTTGACAACCCATTGAAAAGCCACTCTTCATTATGAGCGGACATCTTTTCTTGAATCGCTTTGCACGATCAAAATACAAGTTAACCACTTTCTTCATACGTTTAGGCGCGTCCTTTACAGAGAGTCCGTTAAGAAAATTAAACATTTCTGGATAACGAATAAGATCCGTTAACGTAACCAAACCAACAAGCTGTTCATTTTTTATCACTGGAAGTTTCTTTATTTTTTGCTCAAACATGAGTTTAGCAGCATCACCAGCGCGCATTTTGGGTGTCGCTGCAATTAGAGGTTTTGACATTATATCGATAACCCTTGTCTCTTCGGGTTCTCTCAACTCATGTATAACCCTTTTTAACATGTCCCTCTCAGTTACGATGCCAACAGGCTTTCCATTGCTGACAACAATGAGACAGCCAATTTCATGCTTGTTCATAACCTCAACTGCCCTTTTTACGGTAACACTGGCTTTCACAGTTATTGTGGCCTTCACCATGATTTTCTCAAGCTTTAATGGCATTAGAAACACCTGACAAGTTTCGCAGGAAAACGTTGTTATGTTCAGTTATGTATAGATTATGAACCTCGGATTCAGGTTCAGACTCCGAATTCGGGCTTATTATCTCTACGCGTCATACATAGCAACCTCACCACTTGTGGTTCCTCGCCATTACTCTTTCCTTTAGCTCTATGATAGCTTTTAGCGCCCGTCTTTACCTTGAAATGACCATGTATTAATAACTGATACATGTATGCACAACCTATTCTTCCATTATCTCCTCGACTATTTTTAGGGAGATAACAGCTGGAAAGACAGTTTTTCAGAATTGAAAAGTATATTTTCCGTGGGCATTGAAATTTTAGCTAGCATAAATATTTACAGTTTATGATGAAATGGAGGATGGTTTAGGAAGACCATTGATGAATGAGAACGAACTCTTTGGCTGTTTTTCCGATTTCTGTTGCTTCTTCTATAGAAAGATGAACCTCTGAGTTCCTAACGATTTTCTCTTTTGCAGTAGCTTCCAATATGGCAAAATCGGCATTCCTAACGAACATTCTTAGAGATGGGCACATTCCAGTATCGCCGCTTATTACTATTCGTTGCTTGTTGTAGCTGATTGAATAACCAACCGCTGGTACGAGTTTTCCCACTCCATAAGCTTTTGTCGATCCTCTGTGCACAACGGAAAAAGGTTGAATCGCCATTCTTCCCACAGTTACTTCTTCTTTGCTTGACAACTCTTTCAGGATGACTTGGAATGGCATTGTTTCACCGTAGACAGCCTCAAACCCTTCAAGCAGGTTTCTAACTTCACTGCAAGAACGGGGTGCAATCAAGAGCAGGTCCCTGTTTCTCCCGATCATCCTCAGAAAACCGAGAATCGTCCATAACCCTCCGACATGATCAAAATGACCATGTGTTAGGGCAATTGCTTTCAATCGTTCAAAATCATAGTTAAGCTCCAACAAGTCTCTTGTTGCTCCGTCTCCCACGTCTACTAGCATGTCACATTCCAAGGTTGATATTAGAATCTGAGTGGCGACTCCAGCTTTTGAATATATTACGTTAATGTTCCAGTTCTCGCCATACCAAGAACTCAGCAACATGGACACTCCATATAATCATTAGACAGGGTCAATGTAATATTTTTCGTTTCCGTGATGGAAAGGAAAGACCGTAAGTGATGCCTTCATCTTGTGGAGGGGGTTGAATTGCCTTAGCACTTCTGCCGGAATCCTAGATTTCCTGCATTTTTACAGTGTTAACGTAAGAATAGTGTGTGACCTCTAAATCAAGCTCCTTTAGTATTCGATTCCTTTTCTTGCTTGAAGACCCTTGGTGAATGGATGTTTAATCTCTTTCATTTCGGTTACCAAATCGGCTGTCTTAATTATTTCGTCTGGAGCATGTCGCCCAGTTAGCACAAGCTCTGTGTGTTTTGACCTGTTCTTTATCAATTCCAGAATCCTTTGGATTTTTATTAATTTCAGGTTTAAAGCGACGTTAATCTCGTCTAGAATGACGATGTCGTATTCTCCGCTTTTGGTAACTTCCTCAGCGAGAGATAAGGCTTCTTGTGCAAGTTTAATATCCTCTTTTCTGGGAGGTTTTTCCATCACGAATTTTCCTCTGCCGAAGGTCTTCAAAGTGAGATTCGGAAGCTTGTCCACTATATAGAGTTCGCCGTAGTCAAATCCGCCTTTAATAAACTGGATTACGTAAACATTTAATCCTCTACCTACAGCCCTTAGAGCAAGTCCAAAAGCTGCTGAGGTTTTTCCTTTTCCATCGCCAGTGTAAACCTGCACGAGTCCTTGTTCTAGTTTGTGCATTGGCTCACAAGATTTGTGGACTTGTTTTCTGAATTTTTCGTCTAAGAGTTTTTCAGCAAGTGAGGCAGGACTTATTTTCTTTTCTAGAATTTTTTCCAGAAACTCTTCGAGTTTTCCTTCCGTTTTCAGTTCTTCTAATATTGAACTCGCCACCTTTTCTTTTATGGCTTCTGCAAGTTCAGCTTCAACCTTTTCTCGGCTTCTTTTGCGTTCCAGCTCTTTTTTTAGGAATACCCTATGTTCCTCTATTTCTTCAATAAGTTGCGAGACACCTTCGCCTGTAATGGCGACAGTCTTTAGAACTGGCAGATTCCATGTTCTCTTCTTGTTGTCCAGCTGCAGCATCGCTTGTATGTCCATTACGGCTTTGTCGGCGTTTTCAAGGTCAGCTTTGTTTACGACAAAGATGTCACCTATCTCCATGATTCCAGCTTTTATTGCTTGTATCTCATCTCCTAAGCCTGGCGCAAAAAGAACGACAATTGTTTGTGCCACCTTGATTATTTCCACCTCGGATTGTCCGGCACCAACGGTTTCCACAATGACTATGTCTTTGCCTGCAGCATCCAAGACTCGTACAGCGTCTTTCGTTGCTTTAGCTATTCCCCCTTGATAGCTGCGGGTTGCCATGCTACGTATGAAAACTCCTTGGTCTGTGCTTAGTTCTTGCATTCGGATTCTGTCGCCTAGAAATGCGCCGCCTGTGAAGGGGCTTGTTGGATCTACAGCTACAACGCCCACGGTTTTGCTTCTTTGTCTGTATGCGCGTATAATTTTCGCTATAAGTGTGCTTTTTCCTGAGCCGCCTGGTCCGGTTAATCCTATTATATGCGCTTTTCCAGTGTGAGGGTAGAGTGAAGTGATTAGTTCTTGCGCGTTAGGATCGTTGTTTTCGATGATTGTTATTGCTCTTGCTATACTTCTTCGGTCTCCAGCTAGTACGCCTTTGGCTATTTCTTCAATCTTAGGCAATGGTTTGGCACATCTTCAGGTTCTAGGTTCTTTTTGGAGCATTTTCAAGCACGAATTTAACTATTGCTTCTGTTGTGGTTCCAGGTCCAAAGATTTCTTTTATTCCAAGCTTCTTCATTTCTGGAACATCTTCTTCAGGGATTATACCTCCTGCGATAACCAGCATGTCTGTTAAGCCCTTCTTTTTCAATAGTTCAGTTATCCTTGGGAAAAGGGTTCTGTGGGCTCCTGAAAGAATGCTTATTCCTATTACATCCACGTCTTCTTGGAGGGCTGTTTCAACTATCTGCTCAGGGGTCTGTTTCAAACCGGTGTAGATCACTTCCATTCCAGCGTCTCTTAGTGCTCTGGCTATTATTTTGGCTCCTCTGTCGTGGCTGTCTAGGCCTGGCTTAGCGATTAAGATTCTGATTTTTCTTTTGTTTTGCATGGGTTTCCACTTCTCTAGATTACAATCAACTCTTTATATTCCCCATAGATTTTTCGAAGGACATCGCAGATTTCACCTATTGTTGCATACGCCTTTACTGCGTCAATTATTATTGGCATAAGATTCTCATTTTTCTCTGCGGAATAGTGAAGTTTTTCCAGCACTTCATTCACTTTTCTGTTATCTCTTTCCCTTTTCAACTTCTGAAGCCTTGCAACTTGTTTCTCTTCAACCTTTGGGTCCACCCTTAAAATCTTCATCGGATATTTTTCTTCTGTTTTGTAATCGTTCACTCCGATTAGAATTCGTTTTTTCTCATCTACTTCCCTCTGGTATTTGTAGGCGCTGTCAGCGATTTCTTTTTGGAAGAAGCCTTTATTTATGGCTACGATTGCTCCACCCATGTCGTCTAGTTTTTGGAAGTATTCCATTGTGGATTCTTCCATCTTATTTGTTAGGTTCTCAACGTAATATGAGCCAGCCAATGGGTCTATTGTATTGGTTACTCCGCTTTCGTGGGCTATTATCTGCTGAGTTCTTAGGGCTATTCTTACTGCTTCTTCGCTTGGTAGGGCTAAGGCTTCATCAAAGGAGTTTGTATGTAACGATTGTGTTCCGGCTAGAATCGCTGATAAGGCTTGTATTGTGACGCGTGTAATGTTATTTAGGGGTTGCTGAGCAGTTAGGGTGAATCCCGCAGTTTGAACATGCATACGCATCCACATGGACCTTGGGTTTCTAGCATGAAAACGATTCTTCATTATCCTTGCCCATATTCTGCGAGCTGCTCTGAATTTTGCTATTTCCTCGAAGAGGTCGTTGTGGGCTGCGAAAAAGAATGATAATCGGGGAGCAAATTCGTCAACTTTCATCCCTCTTTCAAGACATGATTCCACATAGGTTATTCCATCATAAAGTGTGAAGGCTAATTCTTGAACAGCATTTGCTCCAGCTTCTCTTATATGGTATCCACTTACACTTATGGGATTCCATCTGGGCACGTGTTTTGTGCAGTATTCCACTATATCTGTCACAAGTTTCACCGAGGGCTTGGGCGGAAATATGATTAATTTCTGGGCGAAAAATTCTTTAAGCACATCATTTTGAGTTGTCCCTCCAATCTTTTCTCTAGGCACTCCTTGCTTATCTCCCACAGCCATGTACATAGCAAGCATCATAGCTGATGGACCATTAATAGTCATGGAAGTTGTCACTTTGCCGAGGGGTATGCCGTCAAGCAGAACCTCCATGTCCTTTAGGGATGAGATTGCCACCCCGCATACGCCGACTTCGCCCTGAGAAAACGGATGATCTGAATCATAGCCCCTAATCGTTGGATAGTCAAAAGCTATACTCAATCCTGTTTCTCCTTCTTTCAGCAAATATTTAAACCGCTGATTTGTTTCTTCTGCTGCGCCGTATCCTGAAAACTGCCGCATAGTCCACAATCTACCTCTGTACATGGTTGCATGTACTCCACGGGTGAAGGGATATTCACCTGGAAAACCAAGATCCCGCATGTAATTCAAATCTTTGATGTGTTCTGGTGTGTAAACTCGTTTTATCAACATGTCTGAGGGGCTATGGAATTCGCCTTTTCGTTCCGGGCGTTGTCCCATCCATTTTGGAAGCGTCGTCTTTTCCCAATGTTCCCGCTTCTTCATAATTTCGTCAAGTTTTTCTTTATTGGACATTCAGCATCTTCTCCTTAACAGATTTGATTTTTAACGTAAATATCACATGGAACCAAAGGTTATTTTCTTATCGGTTTAAACCCATCGCTTCATTAATGCTGTTTTTAAATCTTAGCATGCAGGCAGACGCTGAGAACCCCCATCCGAAACCAAACATCAAAATGATGTCACCCTTAGAAAATCTGTTTTCTGAAACTATCTTTTCTAGGATGAAAGGCAAACTTGCTCCAGCTAGGTTGCCATATTCACTGAGCACTTCGAATGATTCTTTGAGTTTTTCATGTGGAACCTTGTAATGTTCAGCCATCATGTTGAGTATTTTTCTGCTGCCAGTGTGGATTGCCCACTTTTTAGCAGCTTTCATTGTGGTCTCAGCGTTTTTTCCAAGCAGTTTCTTTATGGCTAATGCAGTATATTCAACTCCAAGTTTTGGCAGTTTCTTACCTAAATGCGAATGGAAGCCGAATTTGAAGGGTTCGTTTAGAGCTGCGATTCTCGCGTAACCAGCTGAGTAGTCGTTCTTTCTGAAGTTTGTTACGTCTACAATTTTGTTAACAGATAGCCCATCCCCTTCCTTTGCCATGACGCAACTAGCTACTCCATCTCCAAAGAGGAAGAATTCCATGGTTGCAATCCATTTCCTCATCTCCATCTTTTGCTTACTCCTGTTCTCTATCAATCTAATTTGGCGGATTTCCATCACATCTCTCAGGCCTCGCAGTTGGTTAATGAACCAATAAGAGTTCACGCCTGAAGCGCAAAGCAGAACTTTATCATTGGGATGTGTGGCTATGTGGTCTTCAGCAAGTTCAAGGGCTTTCGTGAAGGATGCGCAAGCCATTCCTTGAAGGTTGACGTGTTTGACGTAAGGGTTGAACCCGAGTTTGCGGATTAGAAGATGGCTTAAACCTGGACATAGAAACGGATTTGCGTCGTAGGCTGCAACAAAGTAGCCTATGTCTTTGATGGATAGATCAGCTTTTTCTAGAGTGCAATGACAAGCGTCTAAACATAAGTGTACGAGTCCTTTTTCACTTATGATTGTCTCTTTTTTAGAGGAAGAAGTAGAGCTTACAAGACATCTTTTTGAAACTCCTAAATTGAGTACGTTCTGTTTGACTCCTTCGGGGAGCCTGCATGGAAAGGCTTCTATTAATTCTTCTGTTAAATACTCCTTCTTAGGCACAGCGGTTGACAACTGCAGTATTTGCATGTCAGTAAAAGTGGTGAAGGAAATTATAAAAAGATTCTTCAGCCTTGCTTGACCTGCAGAATATTCGGTTAGTGTTATAAAAAACGTGGAGTTGGGGTTATTTGGCTGGCTTAAAGTATCTTATGTCGTTTATGGAGGCTTTCCTTTCAAAGGCTGGCTTGAAGATGGCTTCGACTCTCATACCGATCTTCACTTTTTCCGGTTTCGTTTCCCCTATTTTGTGGACTAGTCCGCCGCAAGCGCCTTCAAACTTTATCAACGCATATATTACTGGCTTCTCTAGTTTCTTCCCGTCAACGTCTATCGTAGCAATTGTGAACGTGTGGATTACGCCTATTGTTCCTACGTCAATCCATTCCCCGAGTTTTCCAAAGCACTTCTCGCAATACATTCTCGGAGGAACGTAGACGACATTGCAGTAAGGACACTTTGCACCTATTATCCTTCCGTTTTCCTTTATCTCTTTGAGGAAACGCTCTCCAGCAACCCCTAAAGTGTAGATGTAGTCTGCTTCCATGTCTCCTAGCCAGTGGCGAATGTGCAAGGGGTTTGTTATTCTATCCAAGCTCATGGCGGCGCCTCCTTTAATGGCTTGAAGTATTTGATATCCGTGATTGCGCCGATCCGCTCTTCATTCGGTTTCCATACGGCTTTGACTTTCATTCCAAATTTGACCTCGTTCTTGTCTACTTCGCCAAGTTTGTGGATTATTCCCATGCCTTCTGAGGCTCCGTCCAAGTCTATTATGGCAACAAGTATCGGCTCTTTCAATCTGGTTGCGTCTGCAGCCAAGTAGGAAATAGAGTAAGTGTTGATCGTGCCTGTGTCTTTCACGTATTTCCAGCCGTCAGTTGGCTTAAAGCAGTTTTCACAGTAGATTCTCGGCGGAACCATAATGCGTCCACATTTACTGCATGTTGACGCTATTATCTTCCCTTTCTTTAGTTCTTCAAGGAACTTACCTATAGCTATGCCTACACTCCACGCAAACTTCGCTTTCGGTCTACACTTCTCCGTTGGAACTCTTCCTTCTTTAAAGTCTGCAGATTTTAGCGCTTCACCCGGATAATGCTTAACTTTCTCACTCATGTTTCATCCTCCTCCTTTAGCGTCTCAACACAATCACTGAGCCGTACTGCATTAGGTCGCCCCACGCTTGAGCCAAGCCTGTTCTCGGATCACCAGGAATCTGTCTCTTTCCAGCTTCGCCGCGCAATTGCCAAAAGATCTCACATACCTTCATCAAGCCCGCCGCAGCTATTGGATTACCAACACCTAACAGTCCACCAGACGGGTTTATCGGTAAATCACCGTCCCTTTGTGTTACGCCTTCCGCTGTCAGTTTTGCTGCTTCACCCTTCTTACACAATAACAGGCCTTCCATGTGATGAAGTTCCTTATAGTCAAATGGGTCATAGGGTTCAGCTAGGTCGATTTCCTTCGGCGGATTCTTGATTCCAGCCATCTTGTAAGCCATACGCGCTGCACATTCCACATAATCCGGATAGTAAAGGTCGCGGTTTGTCCAAAGCGTAGAGTCAATGCACCAGCCTACGCCGTCAATCCAAACAGGATTATCAGTGATCTCTTTGGCAACATCCTCCGAAACCAAAACCATCGCGGCGGCACCATCACTTGTTGGACTGACATCTAAACGTTGAACTGGCCATGCCATAATCTCAGAGTTCAAAACGTCTTCAACCGTTATTTTTGCACCTAATTGAGCACAAGGATGATCCAAGGCGTTTCGTTTGTTTTTTACGGAAACTCGAGCTATGTCTTCCTTTGTAATGCCGTGTTTGTGCATGTAGCGATGCATTTCCAAGGCAAATATCCAAATTAGGTTCATGCCGAGTGGTCGTTCAAGGATTGGGTCGAATATTGTTGTGAAAGCGTATTGTGGATGCGGATAACAAGAGGACATCTTCTCTTCAGCGACAACCAAGCACGAGTCGAACTGCCCAGAGGCCACGTGCCACCAGCCTGCAAGGGGCGTAAAAACTCCTGTTCCGCCACCCACGAAAACCCTAGTGTAGGGTTTCCGGTATGCTCCTGCTCCATCCGCCAAATATTCGCCTTTCATGTGAACTCCGTCGAAAGCGTCTGGCGCCGTTCCCAACACAACGCTTTGCATGTCCCTCAGCTCCATTCCAGCAGCATCAAGAGCCATCTTTGACGCTTCGTAGGACAGCTCCTTTCCGGTTTCCTTTAAGCGTCTTCGGAATAGGGTTAAGCCAGCTCCAACAATTGCCACTCTTTTCTTACCAAACATTTCACATTTCACCTCTTAATATTGCTTAAAACTGCCGCAATTCCAGTGGTCGTTGGGATTCCACGCCAAGCGTGAGCCAAGCCTACTTCCACGTCGGATACTTGTCTTGTGCCTGCTTCGTTTCTTAACTGCAAAACCACTTCCAAAAGCTTTTGCGTACCGGAAGCCTCAAGACCGTATCCCATTCCAAGCAAGCCTCCAGAGGGATTCACTGGCAATTCACCGTTTCTCGCTGTGATTCCTTCCTCTGTTAGTTTTCCGGCTTCCCCATATGCACATAGTTTCAATGCTTCCATGTGCTGAAGCTCCTTGTAGGCGAACAAGTCGTTGATCTCTGCGAAGTCTATCTCCTTCCGTGGGTTGTGGATTTTGGCAGTTTTGTATGCCATTTCAGCCGCCAACCGCGTACCTACAGCCTTAGACCAGTCTCGCGTTTCTAGATTTGGAGTCTCAGTGCACCATCCAACGCCCTTAACCCAAACAGGCTTGTCCGTAAGCTTTTCAGCAACCTTCTCAGAAGCCAACACCATGACTATGCAACCGTCTGCAGGCATACTTATCTCCAACTTTTTCAAAGGATAAAAGCACATGGCAGAACACAAAACTTGGTCTAACGTTATATTGGCACCATACGCAGCATAAGGATTTCCACAAGAATTTCTCTTGTTCTTAACCACAACTTCAGCGCACTGCTCCACAGTCGTGCAAGTATCGTGTAAATAGCGGTTCATCTCCATTCCAGCAACATAGTATGGATGACCACCCAAGGGTCTATTCAACACTGGGTCTAAGGCAAAGGCGATGACGTCCATTAACGTGAGCAGATCTGAGGCTTTGCTGTGAGCTTCAAGAACCACCGTGTCAAAATGTCCAGTTTTAATAAGCATATAAGCATTTGCCAACCCAAGCAATCCGTCACCTGAAACGGTGAAAAGAGGGCGTAGCACTGCGCCTATTTGGTCTGGAACGAATTCGTCGAAAATACTGAAGCCTTCCAAGTAATCCTCAGCGCAAGTCACGAAGACATCAACGTCTTTGCGTGGATCAACTCCGGCATCCTCATAGGCTTTTACAGCTGCCTCATACATCAACTCCTTGTACGATAGTTCCGGCAGTATTGGTTGAAAGCCAACGCATCCGACACCAACAATGGCAACTTCACTCATTTTCCTTTCCCTCTCGAATTTAGAGAAATATTATGAAAAACCTACTCACATAAAACTTTCGTTAAAAATATCAGCTTCTATTGAAGAAACTTAAATATTCCAAGCCTATTCTGAATCTCCAAACAACAATGCTCCGAGGAGAAAAATAGTTTGAAGGGTAAACCTTTAGTCTCGATAGTTTCTGCTGGTCTGTCAAAATTCGGAAAACTAGAAGGTTTGTATGCTAGGGAAATTTTTGCAGAAGCAGCAAAAGACGCCTTCAACCGCTGCCCCAACCTAGATCCTAAAAGAGACATAAAAGCCTTATTTGTTGGACACATGGGAGAATCCTATGAACATCAAGGTCACACGGGCGCAACAGTAGCTGATTGGGCTGGTTTAATGCACATACCAGCCACAAGAACCGAAGCAGCATGCGCATCTTCCGGCGCTGCACTAAGAGCTGGAATATTCGCTGTACTTTCCGGCTTATGTGACACTGTTATGGTTGGCGGCGTAGAGAAGATGACGCATAGAACGACTTCAGAGGTAACTGAGTATTTAGCCATGGCTTCAGATTTTCCCTTCGAACAATGGCATGGCATAACTTTTCCAGGATTGTACGCTTTGATGGCTACTGCTCACATGCACAAGTATGGAACAACCGAGAAACAACTAGCCATGGTTGCCGTGAAAAATCACTCAAACGGACTCTTAAACCCGAAGGCTCACATGCAAAAAGAAGTGACACTTGAAAAAGCCTTGTCATCAAGAGTCATCGCTTGGCCTTTAAAGCTATACGACTGCTCATTAATAACCGATGGAGCAAGTTGTCTAATAATCACAAAACCGGAAATTGCCAAAAGATATACGGACATGCCAATTCAAATAACCGGAAGCGGGCAAGCAAGCGATAGCATAGGCATCTACGAACGCGAAAGCCTTACAGCTCTCGTCGCATCGAAAATCGCCTCGAAACAAGCATATGAAATGGCTGGGATAAAGCCTGAGG
>DAOVQA010000153.1:0-3582 GCA_030628925.1 Candidatus Bathyarchaeota archaeon
ATGGCGACTTCGTCAAATGAGGCACCTAGGATTATCAATCTGTCCAGCAGTGATTTTGTCCAGTTCCTGTAGAGGGCAAGCTGTTTTTCTGATAAAACGGCTTCAACACGGTTCTTTTCTTTGTCCACACTGCAGATTTTGACATCTAATGGCAGGTTTTCAACGAAACCAAACAAGTCAGCTAATTTCTCAAGTGTTATGTTTCTTCCATCGGCAAGTTGTGCTTGAAGATGTTTTAGGGAGATCGTGACGTAAATGGTGTTGTGTGAGAAAACTCCAGTGTCTACATAAAGTTCTTTTTTGTTAAAAGATACCATGTATCCTTTTCTTGCGGAAAATTTCTTCATATTTTCCAAAAGTGTGGGACATGATCCCATTTCTTCAGCTAAATAACGTAACGCTACCTTTTCATCTTCGCCTGAAACTGTTATCTGAACCCATCCGCGGGAAGAGACTCCGCAGATTTTCGTCTCAACCTCTAGACCTTTAAACATGGACTTTAAGCTCTTATCAATAAGCCTTAGTTGAAACTTGTTGTAAGCTCTTGTCGACAGCGTTACGGTAGACATTTACAGTCGCCAGTTAACTCCAACATTTCTTCATGTAGCCTTCGCAATCTTGTGGTGGCGGAGGGCGGCAGTTTTTCAGAGGCAAGTTTCTCAATTGTTCTTTCTATTGATACCCGTTGTGAACTTTCAATCAGCTTGTCTGCATATGAGACAATCTTCTCTTCCAGTGTTTGTGGGATGTAAACGTCTTTTGGCCATCCCAACCGTTTTGCTTCTTTTGCTGTTATTCCGCCGCCAACGTGTCTCTTTATTAACGATATGACTGGTTCTGGTAACCCAAGTGATTTCGCGATTTTCGCTCCCACAATTGCATGGTGAACGCTGTGAGTTTTCGAGCGTCCAATATCATGTAGCAGGGCTCCAGTTTCCACAAGTTTCTTATCAACAGCTAGTCCATTCTCTTCAGCTGCCTTTGCGATTTCTGCTGCAAGTTTAGCCACTGTTTTACAGTGTTTTATCACGTTTTTTGAGCATCCGCTTTCACGGAGAAATTGTGTTGCTTGGTCTCTTGATGGAAGCTTTTTACTCACCCATTTCCTTCCTCAACTGTTCCACTTTTCTCGTCAGCACTTCAATGATTTCGCTATTGTTATGATGCATTAAGGGTTTACCGCATGCGGGGCATTTAAACAAAAGCTCCATAGAGTCTTCAAAAGGAACCTTCTGGCAACCGGGAGTGTGACAGTAATAGAACTCATGATTCTTCTCGTATTCAAGCCGTAAAACAAGTTTTTCAAGTACCCGACGCTTTTGGCTCAGTATGAACCCTTCCAATTGGTCTGGTTGCAATTTCCAGTGAAATATGAACCATCCAGTGTTTGGATCACGTGTTCTCCTTAGGCTGACGAGGGAGTGGTCATAGAGTTTGTAGAGGATTTTGCGGATTGAATTCAGCCTTATATCCGTTTTGCTTGCTATCTCGTCGTCCGTTGTCTCAGACAAGTTTTTAAGTATCTCTATTAGTTTAACGGCTTCTTCCTCGCCTAAAGCTTCTGCAACCTTCATTAACGCTGAATCATTGATAGATACTAACATAGTTATCCTTTTTGCTTAGCTTGTTGAACATCTGTTTTTCTCTGTAATAATTATGGGTAATCTGTAATTTAAATATCTTCGTGAAAACTAAATTTAGTTTTCAGTCGCTTAAATAGGTTACGTTAAGTTCAGAATAGGCACAACGCCGTAAAGGAGAATGAGATGTCACTGATTTTAGTATGATTGAAGAAACTAGACATAAGCTGGTTTGACTTGCGTTTCTATAAAAGCCAGTGCAATAATTTTTTCTTTCAGTTTCCTTTTTTCGGGACTCTAAAATGCGAGTCTTTTCCTGCGCTTATGTAGTCGCCACCCATCCCGCGGATTATCGACGCTATTTTTGCAAAGTTATCTGATCCCAAAAATTGACGAGGCTTTATGATTATATATTCTTCTTTCTCATCAAAATCCAGTAAATTCTCCAAGCTTTCAGGAAACATCATTTTTATGTCTTCTATTGAAGTCTTTTTTTCGTAACCCGTGTGTGCTACGTCTTCAGAAGTAGGAGCAGAGAGGGCAGCTGTTGGTTGAGTGATTTGTGAAACCGCTAAAGACTTCAGCGACCCAGAAACTTGTCTAAGATCGTCCGCAACACTGTTCAAGATTATGAGAAGCTCATCAATCCTTTCTGTAAGTTTCTCAATCCTCTCCGTATCTTCGCTCATAACTTTTCTTCCTTCCAAATCCTTAATACTCATTGCATTTATTAACTGTTTGTCAACTTTGGAGAATCAGAGTAATTTCAAAGAACGTTTGGAAGGAAGTCTCAGCACCCATGATTGAGGTTGATGGCAGTCAAAAAAGCGGGAGCGGTACAATTCTCAGGATTTCCGTAGCTCTAGCCACCATTATTGGGCAACCACTACACCTCTGCAACATTAGACAGGGCAGACCCAAACCAGGCTTGAGGCCTCAGCATTTAGAAGCAGTTTTGACTGCAGCAAAACTCTGCGACGCTGAATTAGAGGGTGCAAAGCTTAACTCGCGCGAGCTCTGGTTCAGGCCTAAAAGAGTGAAAAGTGGACAGGTTGAGGCTAAAATTGGGACTGCTGGAAGCATTCCAATGCTTTTGTTGACCGTGCTACCAATCTGCGCTTCCGCGGAAAATACCATATGTTTACATGTGTCGAATGGTGGAACAGATGTTCGACATTCACCTACCATTAACTACATACGATACGTATTTTTGCCGACACTAAAACGTATTGGACTAAACATTGCTTCATCAGTTGACAGGTACGGTTACTATCCAAAGGGAATGGGTGAAGTGACATTAACCGTGGAGCCGTGTCAGTCTCTAAAGCCACTGTGCCTAGAGAATTTCGGCCGAGTAAAGACCATAAAAGGAGTCTCGGTATGCACTTTCCTTGCTGAAAGAAGGGTTGCTGAACGTCAAGCTAAATCGGCGAGTGATTACCTGAAGGAAAAAGGATACGCGACAGAATTTCAAATAGTGAACGATAGATCGAATCCCCTACAGAAGGGCAGCTCCCTTGTTTTATGGGCTGAAACAGACACTGGCGTGATACTGGGAGCCGACGCAATTGGCGAACTTGGCAAGAGAAGTGAAGTCGTTGGAAGGGAGGCTGCAAAAAAGCTCTATACAGAACTCTCCGCGAAGCCCACAGTTGACGTGCATTTGGCTGACATGCTCATCCCATACATAGCGTTGGCGAAAGGCAAGTCATCATACCTAACCCGAACAATTTCAGAGCATTTGGAAACAAATATCTGGCTGACTGAAAAGATACTGGGCTTGAGATTCAGCCTTGAGAAGGTTAATGGACTTTTCAAGATTGAGAAAATGAACCTTCAGTGATTTTATGCTTAAGAAATCAACATGCCTCAAGGTTCCAAAGGGGTATGGCGAAAAAGCTATAGTCCTATCCAATAAGCTGAAAATCATTAACAGAGAACTGGAAATCCGAAGAGACAAAGATTTCATTTATGTTCCACTTATCCGTCAGCCATCAAAAAG
>DAOVQA010000173.1:0-3110 GCA_030628925.1 Candidatus Bathyarchaeota archaeon
AGGGCGCTTACACTATTGAAAAAGTTAATCATACACTTGAAGTCATGTACAATGGCTACATATTCCTAAATGATACTGTGCAAATAACCGGTACAACACCAAGCTTTCTTATTGGGTTGCCTTACGAGTACGGCTCGCACGTTCTTCGATGCGTAGCTTATAGCTCAACCGCCATTTTTCCAGTAAGTCTTGATGTTTCCTTGTACAATCATATTGGTTTCTACGGGGTAAGAATAGACTTCCTCCAAGAGACACCACAAGTCTTCACTGTTGGATTTGTACTCTCAAATAATCTTCTTATGCAAGACCCTATTAACATGAGTCAATACACCTTAGACTTTCCAGAATATCCCGTCTTGACAGAAGACGCGGCTAACTGTAATGTTTCAATTCTTTTGCCGGAAGGTTCAACATACCTAGGAGGAACTGTCGACACTCTTACATATCGCTCGGAAACTTTGTCTGCCTTTACACGTTCACGTGCAAACGTGTCTTTTTCATCAATTGTAAATGCAATACAAATGGCTGAGATAGAAGAACTGAAACAGAAGATAACAATAGGCGGGACGGGTGAGATCGAAGGCTCTGACACCTATCGTATGATAAACAAATCTCCCCAAAAAGTCAGTTCCATCGAGATAATTCTACCCGGGAACACTACCAACACAAGCGCATATGATCAACTTGGAAGAAGGTTGGAGGTAGTTGCCACTGGAAAAACAAACAGATACAAAGTTTCATTTACAACACCGTTGGGAGCTGAAGCATCAACTGTTTTCACCGTGGAATACTGTCTGCCCGGTGAAGTGTTCGTTGAACAAAAAGAACCTGAAAGCTTTGACCTTACATTTCCATTGTTCCAGCATCTAGATTATTACATTGAGCACACTTTCGTAACCTTTGTACTGCCTGAAGGTGCCAAGATATTGAGTTTCGAAAACACTTCAGCCATCAGCGACTACAGAGTAACCAAAAATGTTTTCCAAGAAACGTTAACTATAGAACGGCAAGGCGTGTTTTCATTGGATAACTCTAGCATCGGGATCACGTATAAGTACAATCTCTTATGGGTGTCTTTCCGTCCTACCCTGTGGATGTGGGCTTTAGTAACCGTTGGATGCGCAATGGTTGTCGTGTGGAAAAGGCCTAAGGCTCCAGCTCCAGTTACTGTGCCTGAAGTAGCGATGGGGGTTCGTTCAAAAGATATTAAATCCTTCGTTGATATGTATGAGCAGAAAAGGAAAATAGTTTTGGAGATGCAGTCCCTTAAGGTAAGGGTAAGTAAAGGCAAAGTCTCGAGACGTCGGTATAAGGTGCGGAGAAGAACGCTTGAAACACGTCTTAATGTTTTGTCTAGAAACCTAGGTGACTTGAAGGAGAAACTGCGAGCGGCTGGAGGACGATACAGCGATTTGATGCGGCGGCTTGAAGTTGTGGAAACTGAAATTAGCGAAGTTGAGGCGAACATTGGGAGCATTGAAGCACGTCACAGGCGAGGAGAGCTTTCACTGGGGGCATACCGAAAACTTCTCGGGGACTATGAGCAGAGAAAAGAGAAAGCTGAAACAACAGTTAACGAAATTCTCATGAGACTACGTGAAGAAATTCAATAGCAAACCCAAAAACTTTTATTTCACTGTTCTGAATTCATGGAACTCTAATTAAAGAGGAACGAAAAATGGTGAAGATTATAATTGACAATGACAAATGCACTGGATGCGGTACATGTGTCGACACTTGCCCTGTTGAAGTTTACGAAATTAAAGATGGAAAGTCCGTTCCAGTAAAAGTTGAAGAATGCCTAGTTTGCAGAGCCTGCGAAGCTGAATGCTCAGAAAATGCAATCCAAGTGATCGAGTAGCTTTTGGTATTCCACATTTGTCTCTGAAGTCATTTATACACTCCAGAAAACCTTCTGAACCTGTTTCACTTTCTTTATGATTTTTTCACCTTGCTTCTTAACACGTTTACTAGTTTTAGGAACCTTGTCTTCTACACTGTAAACTGCTCCACTCATCTTTGCAATGGCAGCTACAGCTATTCTTCCAATAGAATTAAGACTGTAACCTCCCTCAAGCACTGACACAAGTTTTCCTTCGCATATTTCTGAAGCCAGATTAACTATCGTTTCATAGACTTGTTGGTAGCAAATGGTGGAAAGGGAAAGATCTCCCACAGGATCTGCAAAGTAACCATCTAATCCAGCGGATACCAGTATGAACTGTGGTTTGTACTGTTGCACTATGGGTTTTACAATTTCATTTATCGCTCTTAAGTAAATCTCATCGCCTGTTCTGAATGGTAGAGGGATATTTACATTATAACCTAAACCTTCTCCTTCCCCAACTTCATGTATGAAACCTTTTCGTGGGAATTCTCGCGGGTCCTCATGCAAACTTACGTACAGGACCCTATTAGTTTTGTAGAAGATCTCTTGTGTACCGTTTCCATGATGGGCATCTATATCCAATATCAGAATCTTCTTCAGATTGAATTTTCTGAGCAAATTTTTTGCTGCTATTGCGACATTATTGAAGATGCAGAAACCGCCTGCACGATATTTTCCAGCATGATGTCCTGGAGGTCGAACCAAGGCGAAAGCGTTATGAATTTTTCCTTCCATTACAAGATTAACAGCCTTCAATGCTCCGCCCACAGCATAAAGGGCAACCTCAAAACTCTCCGACGAAGCAACAGTATACTCCTCCACATCTAAAAGTCCTCCTAACATACATGTGTTCTCTACAAATTCAATGTATTCTATACTGTGGACGAGTTCAACATCCTTTATGTAAGCCCTTTCTGGTTTAATAAACTGCCAGTTTCCGACACCTTGAAGTCTACTCTTCTTCAACTCTCTGATAATGGCACGGAGACGCCTAGCCGATTCAGGGTGACCTTTACCAGGATTATGCCGATAATACGTCGGTGAGAAAATCACGCCTGTTGTGCCTATGTTAAATCATCCCTTCAAAGGTTGTCTGTAACATTCTCTGTAAGTATTCCTTCATGGAAAACCCTTTCTTTTTAGCCAGTCTTTTAATCATTTTGTTTACGCCTGTTGTGTATTGTATTGCCTTTTTCGGCCTGTCAACTATGAAAGGTGGAAG
>DAOVQA010000074.1:0-5862 GCA_030628925.1 Candidatus Bathyarchaeota archaeon
TCCAGCCCCAGTTTTCTCAGAGTTGTTTTTGTTGGTATTCCTCGTCCATCCCATCCTCTCTTACGATAATACCTGCTCAGCATAACATCATATTTTGCTCTGTCAAGTTTTGAGCCTTTCAACGAACCTTTAGTCAACGGTTCTTCAAACCATCTTGCAGGGGGAACATCCATTTGTCTAGTCCAGTTTTTGCCGAATTCACGTACCCAGAAGCAGCGAATCAAAGCGTATATCCTATCAGCAATCACATTCAAGTCTTTCCAAGTTATCTCCAAGCCAGTTGCCGCATGCAAGAACTTCGTATACCACTCAAGTTCGAATCCAAGCTCAATCCATGGAAACCTACACACTGTTAAGGCTTCGAACACTCCTCCACGGATACGTTGCAACTCGATGACTTTATCAACTTTTTCTTCACTATAACTGTCACGCCCAACTTTCATTTCCCAAGAGATAACCCAAGCATCTTTATGATGAGCTCCGACGGCGCTTGTTGCAAAAGCTAAAGCCATAGCCGGCGCAGCATGACAATCATAACCTGAAATTTCTAAGCCCTTCACATGCATAGCCCATCGGCTTGAACCTCCACCGATTTTCTCAGCCGAAAAACGAACCCCTTCAGCAAGCATGTCACCCAAACCACGTCGATACGCAATATCCTCGATTAAACTCTTGGTTGCCCTCAATTTGCCCCAAGAAACTTTCTCTTCAATCAATCCTTTTTCAGAAGCCTCCATCGCAAAACCAAGAACGTTACCCAAAGAAATCGTGTCTAAACCGAATTCATCAGCAACCCTATTCAAAGCCGCAACCCTTCTTAACTGACCTAAACCAATATTAGAGCCTAACATTGCAACGTTCTCATAATCAACCTCTGCCTCTTTCCCAAAAGAATCCTTAACAACGTTACCGCATATCATATTGCAGTGGGGACATCCACGTTGAGAAACCTTTGCCTTCGCCATGGCAAAACCGCCGATTGCATCTGCCTTGTCAAAAACACCCTCACGATAGTTATACGTTGGAAGAACACTGTTCTCTTGGCTCCACTCAATGGTCATCATCGTACCCTGCTGCTTCCAAAAAGCGTAAGGAGGCTTAGTCAAAATCTCTCTATAAGCATCTGCACCCAACTCCTTCAACTCCTTCGGATAAGCAGCAGACAAATCGCCGGAACCAATTACCACAACAGCCTTCAGATTCTTGGACCCCATAACGGCTCCCATTCCAGGTCTGCCACCAGCACGTCCTTCTTGACAAACAATGTTAGCAAACTTCACAAGATTTTCTCCAGCTTGACCTATAGAGAGAACACCAGCAGTAGATCCATAAACTCGTCTAAGCATGCTCTCAGTTTCAAAAGAATCCAAACCCCACAAATCTTCAGCATCAAGAAACTCTATTTGCTTATCTTGAACAAGCAGAACAATAGGCTTCTTTGATTTACCTCCAACTATTAAGGCGTCATACCCAGCCTTACGAATCTGAACGGCAGCAAATGTTCCAAGATTTCCATCTCCATAACTACCAGTCAGCGGACTCTTTGCTGCAACAACAAGCTTGCTACTGCTGGGCAAAGCGAAGCCTGTCAAAGGACCTGTAGCAAACACAAGCTTATTTTTAGGACCAAGTGGATCAATTCCAGGCTTAAGTTCATCCCAAAGAATTTTTGCGGCAAACCCCCTTCCGCCAAGAAAGGCTTCTGCCATCTCCGCACCATACTCATTAGCACGGGCTTTACTCTTACTCAAATCAACACGCAAAAACAGCCCATTCCAACCATACATAACATTCTCCTCCTAAAGCGCGTTGCATATTATCTACTTGAAACTAAATAAAACTTAACACAATAAACAACTGAGCCACCAGCCTCCACACGCCTATTCTTCAAACCTAAATCACCAACTTCAAACATCATATCCACTTAAGAAACTATGCATCCCTCGCCACGATACATAGAAAAAAAGAACAGGCCAAATGTCCAAGAAAATTGTTTCAGTGAACAGGTTCCAATGTTATTGAAACTTCCCTATTAATTCCATAACGTCGGGAATGTCTATTCCAAGCTCTCTAACCTTTTTCAAGGTGGGAACACCATTATGGTTCCACCCCCTCCTCTTGTAGACGGCGTCTTTAAGCCTCTCATACTCTTCTTCACGATACTTTCGTAAAACCCTCAACTTCTCCGTCGTTGACTTGCCATCCGGGTTAAAACCGATCTTTTCTTGAAGCTGCTTGTCATAATGTTCTGCGTGGCTTTCATACTCCTCTTCCGTCACTGGTCCAACGGCTCTATAGGGTATGTCATCATGTTCACGCGTACCAAACCCCATCCTCAGATTGAAAATGCGCTGGAAGTTGTACACTTTCTCACTCATCAAGATAAGGTCGTCCGCCGTAACCTTTCGGCCAGTCATCGCATAGAAGTATTTAGCGTAATTTTCCACATGACCCATTACCTTAGCGGGTTCTGAAGTATTCTTGTTATTTTCAGGTACGATGTCATTCCAAGGAAGCTTGCACAATCCATTTAAGCCGAACCATGTGCGAAACATCGGAAACCAGTACAAGGCTTCAGCTTTCTGTTCGAAAGTTGGCATTAAATTGTGCACCATATCCAAGAAAATCAGCCAAGCCTCGTCATGTTGCGGACCCTTCAGTGCAAGTCCATAACCGCCCTGCTGGGCTAGAGACTCCTTAGTAACGTACTCAGAAAACTCCAAGCCCTTCGCCTCCATCCCTATGTCCTGCATTACTTTCAGGTTCGCACCATATTTTTCTGCAAAAAGTCTCTTCATCCTGCGTATCCCCTGACCAACGACTACTCCAAAGCCTTCACCCCTCGCCATCTGATGAAGAAGTTCCATGGCTGCTTCCTTATTCCCGAAATTCAATTCAAGACCACCAGTGACGCCCTTGCCGATCAACCCCATCCCGTAGCACTCCATCACAAATGCGGTGGCAGTTCCCAAAGAGATTGTATCTATGCCGTAGGTATCACAGTAGAAGTTCATTTCAATCACGTAGTCAGAATCGAAAATTCCACAGTTGCTGCCAAGGCCAGCTATGGTCTCATATTCTGGACCGTTCACAAACACCCTTTGACCCTTGTACGGACCTGTCTTAAGTTCAAAGTTTTTAACGCCGTGGGAACAAGCAACTGCGCATCCTACCCAGCATCCGTCGAAGCCCGGATCAAACTTCCTCCTATAAACCTCTTCACCAAGCATTAAAGCCTTTTGATGGCTTCCAAACTTGAAGTTTTCCGTTGGAAGCAGATCGAAATCGTTCATGATGTCAACCAAGTGCGTGGTTCCTACTACAGCCATCTCATGCTGTTTTGGGTCAAGCATTCTGATTTCCTTACTATACGCAGTGCCCACTTGCCTTAGAAGATCGAAATCTACCGGATTGTTTGCTCTACCGGTCAAGTTGGAGAATTTAGCCACTATGGCTCTTACCTTCTTGTTCCGGAGAACCGTGCCTGTGCCACCTCTTCCCGCCTGCTTGTATCTCACAACTTTGCGTGATGAATCATACCACGAGAAGTTTAGGCATCCAAACCTAGTATGCTCTGCGCCTGAGCCGGCGGAAACAACTGAAACGCTACGTTTATTCTCCCCACCGTATTTTTCCGTCAGGATTTCCGTAAGCAGATGCGTCTCCGATGGAAACCCTTCACCGTCTTCGATCACTACTTTTCCTTTGTCTCCGTCAATGAATATTATCACTTCGGACTTTGCTTTTCCTTGTATCTCAAGTGCATCCCACCCAGCGAATTTAAGGTATGGCCCGAAGTATCCGCCGACATTAGAGTCTATGATAGAGTCTGTTAGAGGAGAGATTGCGACTACTATGCTCTTTCCGCTTCCCGGGTACATCGGGGTTCCGCCGAGGGGGCCACATGCGATGCATATGTCATTCTCGGAATCGTCCCATTTGACTTTGCGATCTTTGGGTAAGGCGTTCCATAGAAGCCAGAGGTTGAAGCCGCGGCCACCTATGAATGTGTCTTTCATGAATTGAGTGACAGGCTTGCTTTTAATTTGGTTGTTTGTGAGGTTTATGTAGAGAGTTCTGTTGTTGTATCCTTTCTCAACCTTTCCAAGGGAATATGTGAATTCTGTAATCTTCAAGTTAATTCACCTTTTGGAAACACTAACGCTTGTGGATCTATTTCAACTGTACATAACGTTTCGTTCTCAAAGCGGATGCATAATTCATCTACTTGAACATGGATAAAACTTGACAAGTCAAACACCTAAATTACCAGCCTCTCAGACTCCACGCGCCTATTCTTCAAGCCTAAATCGCTAACTTCAAACAGGCTATTCCCATAAAGAACTGCGTGTTCTTCTCCATAGTAAAGGGCTGCTGCAATTCTGCCAATAGCGTCCGCCTTCATAATTCCGCTTCCACTGGCTCCTCCAACAACCATTAAATCATTCTGTTCGAAGATTACTGGTTGACCGTCTAAGGTGTTGATAGCGTAACAACCAGCAAAAGCAGAAAATGGTTGACAATTCTTAAACTGTGGAAAGTACTTCACCAGAACCTGGTAGATTCCGTATTGATAGAAGTTTTCTTCTGGTTGCGGGTTGTCTTCAAGTAGGAAAGCTCTTGGAAACTCGTCACCATAGCTAAGCCAAAATGCATCCTCTTCAGGAGTCGATTTGAAATATGCTGATGGTTCAGGCAAAATAGTGAACGGCAAACAGCCAGCAGGACTGAAATCTTTTGTCCATAACAGTTTTTTCAACGCGTCAGTATTAGCTTTCACACAAAAGATTTGCCGCTTTTTCGGCTTAATGTAGCATTCAACACCTATAGGGTCAAGAAGCAGAGGATTCCAAATTCCAGCCGCAACAATTGTTTTCTTTGCCCGAATTTTGCCTTGATTAGTATTCAATCCAGAAACCCTTGAACTCTGCCAAAAAAATGGTTCACCAGGAATCCCTAAAGGCCTATGTGGCTCCACAACCAAATTTCTTACTTCTGTTCCGTACTGAATTTTCCCACCTAATTTCACGAATTCTGACTCGTAAAATCTAACAAGAGAATCAACATCAATTAGACCAGCCTTAGGAACAAAAACACCCTTGTGAATGTTTGCTAAACCCATCAATTGTGCTTCTTTATCGTCAATAAGGTTTGTTTGAATTCCAAGTTTTTCAGCTAACTCATTACCACCATACTCTTTATACTCAAACCCCTTTCCAGCCAAGTCTTTCAAAACAGGCTGAATCTGTCTGTAACCTCCTTCATCAAAAAGCCAAAGATAACCTGCCCAACGCAGTTTCAGTTTCACACCTAAATCATCCTGCAAATGTCTGCAAAACTCAACAGTGGAATCAGCTAAAGTAAAGTTTGTGCGCGAGTAGAAGAGGCATCGAAAGGCACCCGCACTTTTAGCAGTGTTCCCTTGACCAGCAGCACCAAGCTTGTCAACAACTAAGATCTGCGCATCAGGACGCTTACTTTTAATGTGATAAGCAGTTGACAAACCAAGAATCCCTGCTCCAACTATGACAGCGTCATACTCAACCATACGTCTTCCTCAAGTCAACAGAAAATTAAAGGATATAATGCGAATTAATAAAACTTAACTTCTAATACAGCACGTTTCAATGGCTTCATCGAGAGAACACTTATTTATCTCTAAGAATATGAGATACAACAAACCTTTGCTATATGGAGGAATTGATTTGCATGCATCAAATAGAAAGGCTGTCTCGACCCTTACATTGATATTGCTGCTGTTGGGCTCAGCCATTTTTGGAGCTTTCATATCATATGTGTGGGTTATGGCAAACTTCTATTTAGAACCTGAAAACACCGTAGAATTGATTATCACTGAAGCCA
>DAOVQA010000055.1:0-6895 GCA_030628925.1 Candidatus Bathyarchaeota archaeon
GTGGAAGCCACAAACTTTCACATCATGCCAACAAGAAAATCGCCAGAAGAACTTATCAGCGGACTGAAAGAGGGCCTTCTAGTATATTATTTGCAGGGAGCCCACAGCAGCAACCCAGCCAGTGGAGAATTCTCCGTTGTCGCAACACCAGCGTGGAAAATCGAAAACGGTGAGATCGCCTACGCTACTAAAGGAGCAATGTTGGCTGGTAATATTTTCCAAGTATTAACGAATATTTCTGAGTTAGCTAGTAACGACAGAAAAATCGGGGAACTAGTTGCCCCTTGGATTCTTGTAGAAAACGTCAAGGTCATAGGAAAATAAAATAACACAAACAGTCATTAACTATTGAAAGAGGTAGAAAATTGAAAAACAAAAACAAACAAAAGCTGCTTAAAATCAACACTATTCGCAGAGTAGTTCAATTCTTATCCTTCATGTTTTTGAGCGCAATAATCTTCAATCTAGGCGCACTGCCTCTGCTACTCCCAGTTCTTTGGACCTGGGGGATTCAGCCTAATACAGCAGGGGATGCCTTCACTGCTCTGCAGTTTATGCTTTACAAGGCGGTTTTTCCATGGATTGCGATAGCCTCATTTGTAACCATAGGGATATTGCTTGGCAAATCCTTTTGCGGCTGGGTTTGCCCCTTCGGATTTATTCAAGATTTAATAGGCTTCATTAAACGCAAGAAGACGAAAATATCTCCCAGAACACATGAAAGCATGATTTACATAAAATATGCTATTTTGATTATCACCTTGTTTGTTAGTGTAACTTTTTCCGCCTCAAAACTCATGAAAACCAGCAGTGGATACGAAAAAGCTCTAGGCATCTTTGCAGAGGTCCCCTTCACTACATTGAGTCCAGCTGAAACATTGTTTACGACCTTGCCAAAAATGATTATGGATTTCCGCAATGCAGCACTGGAAGTTACAAGTCTGTCCCCGCTCTTTTGGGTTCAACTTTTTATTATGGCCGGTGTCCTTGTTTTTTCAGCTTATATTCCAAGAGGGTGGTGCAAATATTTCTGTCCGCATGGGGCGATCATGGCGGTAATGAACAAGTTCAGTTTTCTCGGGTTGCACAGAGACCTTGTCAAGTGTGTCAAAGGCGAATGTCGTCTATGTGTTGAAGTCTGTCCTATGAACGTTCGAATTTTGGATTTGCCGTGGGAGAAATTCAGTGATCCTGAATGCATTTACTGCTTGAAATGCGTTGATGTTTGTCCAAGCAAAGCCGTTAAACTAAAATATCCATGAAAACCCTCTGCGTCACCAGCAGTTCGTCTTGCAGCATTTTCTTAGAAAGTAGCTTTTCAGATGACTTATGCTACCCTTGTTTACTTTCAAGCCCAGAAACTTCGAGAATATTCTTTCAAAACGGTTTGGTAGACGGCTTTTGTTTGCTGGCTTATTTTGTTCCAATCATATTTTTCTTGCATTCTTTTGGAAGCATTTGTGCTAATCCACTCGGCATATTTCTTGTCAAGTAAAACCTTTGTTATTCCCCATGCAAGAGAGTCCGGATTCTCTGGATAAACCTTAACGCCTGTTACACCGTGTTCCACTATCTCTGACAAGCCTCCTGTGTCGGAGACGACAACTGGGCTTTTTGCAGCCATTGCCTCAAGAGCCACTATTCCAAAGGGTTCGAAGAGTGATGGAACAACTGAGACATCCGCACATTTCTGCAGGTTCTTCAAGGTGTTATCATCCACGAATCCTGTGAACATGACTTTATGTGACAAGCCCATACTTTTGACAAGGTTTGAAAGAGGTTCTTTCATGTAACCGTTACCTACTATCACAAATTTGGCATTAACTTTATCCAAGACCTTGGGAATCGCATTCACAAACACGTGAATACCTTTCTCGTAAACTAGCCTTCCAACAAATAACACAAGCTTCTCTGCTGGCAAAACAAATTTTCTTCTAAATTGGGTTAAATCAGTGTTCTTGTTCCCAGCGTATTCTTGAAGGTTTACGCCGTTTGGAACCATATCCAGCTTGTCTTCAGGAATCCCGAAAGCCCACCTAACATGCGATACCATATAGTTGCTGCAGCATATCACCTTCCATGCTTCATACGTAAGCCAAGCCTCTGTTTCATGAATCATCCTTTCATAATCGAAATGAATTCCGTTTCTGCGCCCAACCTCGGTTGAATGAATTGTTGCTAGAAGCGGTTTTCTAAAAACGTGTTTCAGACCTATCCCCGCATTTGCAACAAGCCAATCGTGAGCGTGGATGATGTCAACTTTTCCGCCTAAACGGTTAATGAGAGCAGCAGCTTCTTTCTGCATATTTACGTTCATCAGGTAAACCCACGTTGCAAAGTCTGGAGAAGGATTCTTGTAGGAATCTATTCGAAAGATTTCGACTCCGCTAACAGTTTCATGTTGCGGTGCTCCAGGAAAATCGCATGTAACCACATACACTTTCACATTGTTTCTTGCCAGGTTTTTCGACAAGTGATAAACGTGTGGAGATATCCCTCCTATTATTCTTGGAGGGAATTCCCAAGTAAGCATCATCACGGTTAATTCCTGAGTCATTTTGGCACTGCATCTCCTGCTACACTGTTGTAGGTTTCCAGAATATTCTTTATCCAAGTCTTGGATCCTGGCGTAACTATCCTTATCTTGTTTATCGGAACATGGTATATCCTGACTACTTCATCGCGCATCCATTCTGATTTTACAATCACTTTTTTTGCTTCATAAAGGCCTAGCCATTCTAAGCTTTTGATAGCCATGTTGAAGGGGTAGTTCGCACCATGGGAGCGATGTTCTTCTAAGCTTTCGACAGAATAAATAAAGGGAAGATTAAACGCTTTCTTCAAAGTAACCGCAGATTGTATGAAATGCCAATCGTACACATCTATCAAGTTTATTTTTTTATCTGTTTTGTAATAGATGTTTGCTGCTGCTCTTTCAACCTCCTGGTTTAGTGTTAGAACCCACGTAAGAACGCCAATATGAGTTCGAACAGGGTTTGTGACTCTATAAGTCATGACGCCTTCAGGTTCTCCATGCTCTCCGGTTAGGAAGTCATGATATGTAACCACATGGGTCTCCACATTTCTTTTAACAAGCTGTAATGCAAGTTCTTTCACATAGCCTGCAAGCTGACCAACCATCCTCGGCGGAAACTCCCAAGACAAAATTATGACACGCATTGATTTCCACTACGTGAAAAGTGCACAGACCTTGATTATCCCTCTCCCCGTCAAATAATACCGTTTTTTCCCCTCGTTATCCGCGAAACTCTCGACGTGCCCCTCCAAACCATAATTGTCAAGGATTCGTTCCAACTCGCTTATGTCGAACTGCATAACTTGCGCAAGCTCTTCGCTTCTCCTCGCCAGATCTGGAGCTGTCGCACACAGGTTATGCAACATCTGCAAAATCTTCTCTGAGATTGGCAATTCCTCTCTCAACATACTCACCTTAAACAGTTACAGGAGTTAGACAGATTTTCTTATAAAGGCAGTGTAGAGCATTTAAAAGTATTTATGAAATTTTAGGGTTACATTAGCTGTATTCTATTGTAAGAAGTCTCTTGTAAATTTTTAACAGATGATATTTCACTGAAGCCAAGGAGTTTCTGACTGTAATAGACTTGTGTTGTCTGCTTTCTAATGTTGTCTACCATAAATAGGTGATTCTGCACTATTTAGGCTACTTACAGTGTAAAAAAGTGAGTTTTGAGAAAACCTATTCAATTGAAGGGTCTCCCATTTTCTCTACATGTCTGATGTCGGTAAAAAACCATGAAAGCGTTAACACCAGTATGCCTAATCCAGCGCATCCTAGGAAAAGGTTGGCTGTTCTTGTGAATTCTACTATTACTCCTGAAAGAATCATGCCGAGTGGGGTTGCAGCAGAAGCCAGCGCCATAGTAACTGAATTTACTCTACCTTGCATTTTCAAAGGAACAACGGTTTGAATTATTGTCTGAATTGACACATTGGCTACCGGAATACAAAAAGCCATAATTAGTCCACCTAACGCCATAAACCAAAATAGCCCTGAGGGAGTAAGAGCTACAAGAGCGTATCCCAAGAAAACAATGTATACAGAAGACATAATTGCACCCGTTTTCTTTTTGAACCCCTTTATCACTGACATTAACAATCCCCCAGCAAGAATCCCTCCTTGGAAAACCGCTATGACAAATGCTAAATCTGAAACTTCTCCCAAATGATCAAATTTTACATAATAAGGAAGCAGAGTAGATAAGGGTGTAAGCAAGAAATTCAACAGAGTTGCCAGCGTTAATAAGGGTAGAAATCCTCTCGCATTTTTAATAAATGCCAAGCCTTCCCCTAAATCCTTGCTAAAAGAGGATTTATCTTGTTTCTTTCTCACAGAGGGTATTGTAATTATCAAGAGAGGGATCACTGCCACTATAAAAGTGATAGCATCAATCCAAAGAATTTGATGAATTTTCCAGAACGCCAACAAGAGAGCTGCAACAACTGGTCCTATTAAAGTGACGGCACCAGTAAAAAGATAATTCAAGCCATTTACACGGCTTAGTTTAGCTTTAGGAACCATCAATGGAACAATAGCCGTTACCGCAGGACTATGAAAGGCTTGAAAAATACCTCGGAGAGTAAGCAACACTAAAACTTGCCAAATCGAAACACTACTCAACCAAAACAGGAAGATAAGTACTACAGTAACTAGAGCCTGTAAAAAATCTGCAATACCGATCAATGCCTTACGGTTCCATCTGTCCACAAGCACACCAGTAAAAGGAGTCAGAATTACCATAGGTACAAGGCCCAAAAACGAAGCAATTGATAAGTACAAAGCACTTCCCGTCTCTAAAGTTATCCACCAAATTATTACAAACTGCGCGATAGATGACCCTAGCAACGAAACTAGTTGTCCCGACCAGAAGAACAGATAGCTTCTAAACGTTACTTGGCTAGCTTGAATTTCCATGCACCTCCACTTTTCTATTCTTCCTTAAGAGTCCTAGGATTACATACTTTAGTTTAATATTCTGGAAAAAAGTGCTCAGTTTAATGGTCACGGTTAGCAGACCACTCTAAAAGTATTTGGTTGCCTGCATTTGCTGGCTTAGCCTCTTGAATCTTTCTTTGGCAACTTTAGCTATTGATTTTCTCAGCCTCTCTCCTTTCAACTTTGAAAGCCTCACCTTCTTCAAGTCTTTCCACAACATATCGTCCAAAAGTGAAATCTTTGCCCACTGCTCGAAATCTCCACGGCGATTATGAAATTCTATGGATTTTATGTCAACCTTTTGAACGATTTTCACGAATCCTCTTAGGCTCCACGCCATTGTTCCCGTATAACGTTTTTCGCCTACGCCAGTGTAAAATAGAAACGGCTCGTTTGCAGCTACTGAAGCAAGTCTTACTCTGTTTTCAAAGTCCAATATCACTGATTGAGCTGTCACATAAGCATCCACCGGCGTTCTAAAATGACTGAAGTAGGAATGAACCTCGCCGGGTCCACCGCCTGAGGTATACATGTAATAGAGATGGTCGCTTGTTTGAAAGTATCTCCACGTTCTCAACATGTCTTCATCCTCTGTTTCCTTGACAAGTGGTTCAAGCCTTCGCACAGATGTGTAGTAAGCCCACTGCATTGTATTTCCAAGCCAGCAGCTTGCATCCCTTTCCAAGTCAGCCCAAGAAACTGTTCCGCCAAGTTCAGGAACATCAATCTCCCCAACCGATGCATACTTTTCCGCAACCTCTGATGGCGTAGCCATGTGAAGATGCCACCATTTCAAAATGTTCTCAGGCAAGTATTTCAGAAACTCATGTATGCCAGTTTCAGGCCAGTGGTGCTCGCCGAACGTTTCATAATCCGGGAAAATGTTGACACATTGACCTGATGTTGCCGCCAGCCAACTCGCATATTTCTCTGCTGTTAACGGCCACTCACTCCACCATCTCGCTGAAAATCTGAAGCCTATATCATCTGTCAACTTGTAATTTCGCAACAGTATTTTGACTTTCCTGCAGACCTTCGGCGAGTAAAGATAGTTTGGTGATTTCCCATGCAGTATTCTTTCTACACCTTCTGTGAAAATCGCTGTATACCCCATTTTTTCGATGACTTTTGCTATAGCATTATTGTACAATAACTCAGTGTTTTCGAAGACTTTAGGTGTGTATCCCAGTAAATCCTTCATCACTTGCTGATGCATCTCAACCTGTTCAATGAACTCTGCTCTTTCAGGGTAGAGGCTTGCCAGCGAATGATAATAGGTTTGGCTTAGAAATTCCACGCATCCGGTTTCAGCAAGTTGTTTGAAAGATTCCAGAAGATCCTTGCTGAACATTTCACATTGTTCTAGGAAAACTCCGGAAACGCTGAATGAAACTTTAACCTTTTTCTTCTCTCTCTTGTGTTCGCTGATTAAGTCAAGCAGTATCCTGTTTGACGGGAAATAGCACTTATTACATGTTCTCTTAAAAACCTCTCTGTTTACGACACGATCGAAATAGTAGTTGAAGAATTCCTTCTTTTTCACACGTTTTAGAAAAATGTTTTCCCAGAAGAAGTCTCTTCTTAATCTGTGCGGCTGGTGAACCTCAAACACAAAGACAATATCCGTCAATACATCATCCTCTACTTATCCCTTTATCAATCTGCCATTTATTTCTGATTTGCTATTCCTAGACCTAGCAACTCAAAAGTTTATGTTCGATTCTGATGCGGGATTCATAATTTATTTATGCTCTACTTCCACTTCTGTCTTAGCAACAAAGGTGAATAAGTGTGTCAATTGAAAAAATCAGCGTTGAAAGTAAGCAAGAACTGGAGCAGATGATAACGAAGGAAATGAACCAAATCGAAAAAGGTTTGACAGTAGTCTGCAGTCATGTTCAAGTAAACAGCAAGACAGAA
>DAOVQA010000147.1:0-3706 GCA_030628925.1 Candidatus Bathyarchaeota archaeon
ATGTTGTTTTCTCTCACCCATTCGTTTGGCAGTGATACCGTCTTTGTTGAGTAGCCTACCTTTTGATTTTTTCTGCTTTCCATACAATCACTTCAATAGCATTTACTGTTAATCCCACGTATTAACTCTTATATATCTTTTATATCTTTTCACCTTGCATCACACTCACGTTACTAGAACACTAAGTATTTACTACTACATCTTATATATGCATTACATATATATTTGTGATTTATGTTATATATCATTCAAGCTTAAAGGAGATGAATGGAAAAATGTCTGAATGGAAAACCGTGAGTATAAGACAAAAACTCATTGGAGAAATCAACAAGGCCATTCAAACCGGCCGCTATAGAAGCATTTCGGAATTCATATCTGAGGCAATTCGACTACGTCTGGAGGATCTAATGCGAATGGAAGGAATTCCAGTAGAGAAGCGCAAGAAATATCTTGCAGCGCCAGAGCAGCTGCTTTACACACCGAAACATACGTGGGCTCAGATAACGCCTGAAGGAAACATCAGGGTTGGCCTATCAGATTATGCCCAGAGACACTTAGAAGGACTAGCCTACATCTATACAGAATCCATGGGAAAAGAGGTCAAAAGGATGGAGCCGTTCGGTGTGGCTGAGACATGGATGTTCATGTTCGACTTGTACGCCCCAGTCAGCGGCAAAATCGTCAAATTTAACGAAAACCTCAGGAATGAACCACATTTGATTAATGAAGACCCTTACGGTGAAGGATGGATAGTAGAAATCAAACCCAAGAACTCGCTAACTCTAGAGCAAGAACTAAAAGACACGCTCAGTCTAAGGCAGTACAATAAGTGGGTAAGCAAACTCGAAGGCCGGTTACGAGTGAAATAATCTCCAAATCCCCCTTTTTATCACTTTTTATTATGTCATACATAAACTAGCAATAATTGAGATGAGTTAATATATCCGAACAGAGACCAAATAAGCTCCAAGTGAAGCTGGTTTCAACATGGCAACTAACAACAGCGCATACGTAAAAAGGAAGTTGCCACCGTGCAGTGCTGCATGCCCAGCACATGTAAACGTTCAAGGATACATTTCTCTGATTCAAAAAGGAAAATTCAAGGAAGCGGTTGAGCTTATAAGAAAGGATATGCCATTTCCCGCAATTTGTGGAAGAGTTTGTTTTGCTCCTTGTGAAAAAGCTTGTGTAAGAAAAAATGTTGATCAAGCAGTAGCGATACGCTCCCTCAAGAGAATAGTTGCTGACGTTGAACGAGAACAAGGACGTGTAAGGGGGAAACCCATATCACGGAGATACAACAAAAAGATAGCCATTATCGGAGCCGGTCCGGCAGGACTTGCCGCAGCTTACGATCTTGTTAAGCTTGGATATCCCGTTACTGTTTTTGAGCGTATGCCGGAAGCGGGAGGAATGGTACGATACCGAATACCTGATTCCCTCCTTGAAAAATTCGTTGTATCCAATGAGGTAGCTTACCTCCAAGATTTAGGTGTAGATATTAAGTGTAACGTTGAATTTGGGAAAGACATAAATCTTGACGCTTTGAGGAACAAAGGATACAAAGCAGTGTTCATAGGTGCTGGGAAGCTGTCGGAAAACTCTTCCCTGCCTCCAGAACTTCTGAGTAGAGAATCAGAAGCATTCATGATATCAGTTGACCCAACAACCTTGGAAACCGGAATACATGGTGTTTTCGCCGGAGGCGACACGATTAAGGCTAAACCAGCAGGCATTATTGGAGCTATTGGTGCCGGAAAACGAGCCGCTATCTCGATTCATCGTTACTTAAATGGTCAAGACTTGAAAGCTGGAAGAGAAGAAATCGAGGAGACAGTGTGGATTAAGAATTGGGAAATACTCAGCAAAAAGCCGCGAAGGTACATCGCCAAGAAGGGGGAACCCAAACCCAGAGTAAGCTTTGAAGAAGTTACGGAAGCTCTGGAGAAAATTAAACTAAAAGCGAGGTTTGAAGCGTTCCGATGCCTTGCGTGTGGGCCGTGCGTTGAATGCCTTGCAGAATTGGGCCTCTGTGAAATCGACAAGCCGATAATTGATGAAAGCCTGTGTACCGGATGTAACGTATGCGTGTCCATTTGTCCGTTCGGTGCAATAAGCAAAAACGAAAAAGGAGTAGCACAAATTGATGAAGAATTATGCAAAGGATGTGGAATCTGTTCTGCTCATTGTCCCGAAAATGCGATTACAATGGAACGTTTAACCAATGAACAGATTCTAAACTATGCACTAGCTGGGTTTGGAGGATGACTTCATGAACTTTGAAAAGCCGAAAATCGTTTGTTTCGTCTGCAACTGGACTTTCAGCGAACAAGAATTCGCAGCAAGTAGCATGCGAAAAGTTGCCAACGTTAACGTTGTCCGAGTGATGTGTATTGGAAGAATCGACCCGACCATAGTACTTGAGACGTTTATAAAAGGTGTAGACGGCGTCTTACTAGTTGGTTGCACTCCTCCTGATTGTCATTTTGTTGAAGGCAATGTTTACGCCGAACTCACAGTTAATGTGCTAAAGAAGCTGTTTGTGCTAGCAAGTTTAGAACCTGAACGCCTAGAACTACGTTGGGTTTCACCAATAGAAGAGGTAGAGTTCGCCAAAATTATAGAATATTTTGCTGGGCAACTAGAAAAGCTCGGGTGTTCACCACTAGCCAGAGAGAAACGTGATATAAACATTCTTGAAAATGTTTTGGCGGCCAAAAACGCGGTTACAGACTTCCGTTTAAGAGCCTTAATTGGAAAACAAAAGGAATTAACAATGGGCATGAATGCTTACGGCGAAAGAATCCCACCTGAAGAATTCAACGCTTTGCTGGATGAAGTTGTTGAAGCAGAGTTCATCCGACATAAAATACTTCTTCTAGCCAAAAAAAAGCCGTCTTCAGTCAAGGAAATAGCAAAAATCCTTAACATGAAACCAGCTGTTGTGCTTCGCCACATCTTGAACATGCGCAGAAAAGGGATGATAGCCTTGGACAGCGTTGAAGGAACAACTCCCCTCTATAAAGACGTGGAGGTTCAATAAATGTCAGAAGTGAAAATTGGAGCAGTTCTTATCGTAGGTGGAGGAGTAGCAGGAGTACAAGCAGCCTTAGACATAGCAGATTCGGGATTCAAAGTCTATCTAGTCGACCAATCGCCAAGCATAGGTGGAGTTATGGCTAAACTTGACAAGACATTTCCAACAAATGACTGTTCAATGTGCATTCTTGCGCCCAAACTTGTAGAGGCTGGAAGACACCCGAACATAACCTTAATAACAAATGCGGAAATCACGGGTTTAAGCGGTGAACATGGAAACTTCGAAGCGAAAGTTCGAAAAAGAAGTCGTTACATAAACGAAGAGAAATGCAATGGTTGCGGACTATGCTCACAAAAATGTCCCGTAGAAGCAATAGACATGTATAATAAAGGCTTAAGCAACAGGAGCGCTATCTACATCGAATATCCCCAAGCCGTTCCGTTAAAGTACATAATAGACCGAGAAAAATGCATTGGCTGCGGCATCTGCCAAGAAATTTGCAAAGCAGATGCAGTTGAATACGAACAAGAAGACACGGAAGCAACTCTAAAAGCAGGCTCGGTTATACTAGCTCCGGGCTTCGAATCCTTCGACGCTAAGCTTAAAACAGAATACGGTTATGGACGTTTCCCAAACGTAGTTACAAGCATAGAATTTGAGCGAATA
>DAOVQA010000028.1:0-9563 GCA_030628925.1 Candidatus Bathyarchaeota archaeon
ACCGCTAATTGTTACGTATCTCCACCAGAGATTGAGGAGTCTAGACAGGTGGTGAAGGCCGGCTTCCCAAAGTTACAGGTATATCTCGTGTTTGGCTTCCCCGTCTCACATTCAAAATCACGGTCTCTCCGGGCAACGTGTATTCCTCAAGATAGCTTGCCATGTCATCTCCATTTCTAATAGACGTCCCGTTAATTCCAACTATAATGTCGTTGACTCTTACACCTGCAGTGGCAGAAGGTTCACCAGGCATAACTTCAACAACTCTCCAACCATAAGTAACGTTCACACCCATCTCTTGAGCCGTTTCATAATCCATGTCTATCCCTTTCAAGCCCAAGTATGAGTGACCTTCGTAAGTGCCGTATGTTACTAGAGAAAACACTTCGTTAAGTAATGTGCTGGATGGAATGGCAAAACCTAAACCTTGAGAATCAGTAACTATCGCTGTTGTTATCCCCACAACCTTGCCGTCAAAATTCAATAATGGGCCGCCAGAGTTTCCAGGATTTATAGGTGTACTTGTCTGTATGATGTTAGCTATCCCAAAACCTCCCGTGTATTCCTCAGTGATTGTTCTTCCAAGCGCACTTACCACACCAGTCGTCATTGAACCAACCAGGCCATACGGGTTTCCTATGGCAATCACAGGATCACCTACTCTTAACGTTGAAGAACTAACAACCTCAAGCGGTGTGAATTCATCTTCAGGAGCGTCAACAAGCAGCACAGCTAAATCCGCGTATGGATCTGTTCCATTTACTGCGGCTGCATATCCGTTTCCATTTGAAAATGTTACGCTTAAGCTTGTTGTTCCATGAATAACATGATAATTCGTTATCACAATCATCGTTCCTGAAAAGTTATAAACGAAACCGGAGCCTTGAACAGTTCCTTCACTTATCGTTCCCACTATTAAAACAACAGAGTTTTCCACTCTCTCATAAAGTTCAGCCAGAGCAGTGCTATTTTGGTAGATTGTAATACTTTGATTAATGACCTCTGGTCGAATCCCCCACAGCTTGGATACTTGGCTTCTAAGGTTTGAAACTTCATTGTTTAAGCTGTTGATTTCCCGGAAAGTTATGTAACAGCTTGCTATTCCCCCAACCATTAATCCAGCTACAAAAATCAGTATGAGAAAGGCTGAGGAAAATTTTATGTAACGTTCTTCAAGCTCACCCACATTTTTTCACCTTGTAAACGAAAATCAAGCATCTAGTTAAATAAAAGTTCCGCAAACCCTCATGAGACATTATTCCTCAGATAATTTTGTCGATGCCAGCAAGGCGAGAAATGGTGTTGCCGCAATCGCGACAAGGAAAGGGTAGTATGGTGAAGCTTCATAGAGGACACCGCCAATGTAAGGGGCTATGAACGCGCTGAACATACCCACTGTTTGAGGGATAGAAATCCAACGAGCCCTAACAGATTCTGGGGCAAGAGAGCCAACAATAGCGCCCATTAGAGACCAAGTTACATACCCACCTCCAGCTATGAAAAATGTTATTGTGAGAATCAGGAAATTACCTGAAACTGTGAGAAGCACCAGTGAAAGACAGCAAAAAATCATAGACACGGCAAGCGCATATTTTTTTCTCCACTTATCTCCAAGTCTGCCCAGAAGAATCCCTAAAACTGCTGAGCCGAAAAAGGAAACGGAGCCTAGAACGCCTATCTCAAGATCACCATAGCCGTACACATCTCCTAGAAACTGAGGAACAAAAGGACGGAACAATATCAAAATGAACAATGTTAAGGCGAAGAAAAGTGATAGAACTAGCAATTTTCTTGTCATCAAAAGTTTAAAGAAAGAATAGTGTTCTTCCGCTGGGTGTTGTGCATGACCTTTTGCATGTTGACTGTTTATGAAAAGGAGGATAAAACCAGCTGAAGCGTAGAGGATGGAAGCTGAATAGAAAACTGTTTGCATACCTATTGTCTCAGCCAAGGAGCCGCCTAAGGCTGGAGAGAAAATGTAACCGATGGACCATGCAGCTGAAACTGCAGTGAAGGTGAAAGCTAGCTTGCTCTTGTCAGCGGCTGTTACTATGTAGGCTGTACCTGTTGGTCCGCCAAGCCAAAAACCCCACAAGATCATTCCAGGTAGCATTTGAATCCAATTTTCAGCAAAAGAGAAGATTATCGGCGCTGGCAGCCATGCGATCCATCCGGCAATCATAATTTTTTTTCGGTCATACTTATCTGCAAACTTTCCAGCCAAGAATAGGGTAGAAGCTGCAACAAGGCTTGTTATGGCATAAAGTATTCCGACTTCTGTCGAGGTGGCGTTGAGAGTTTCAGTCATGTAATATGGTAGAAGATAAGCATAGAGGCCATCTCCAAATGAGCCTACTAAGTTTGAGGCAAGAATAAGTTTCAAGTCCCTGTTTAAGAGTTCAGAAGGAAAGCCTAATTTCAACATTTTATAATGCTTGATTAAAGTCACTTCCTCTTATCCTCGATAATTCTGCTTCGACGAAATCGTCAGCTGGATGAATGGTCGTTTTTGTTGTGTTCTTCAGCAAGTAAAAGCTGCTTTATAGTCTTCCTACGGCTTTTTTCAATTCTTCTATTGCTGTTTCATCTTCTATTGTTGAATAGTCACCCAGAGGTTTATCCGTGATTATTGCTTTGACCAGTCGACGCATTATCTTGCCGCTTCTTGTCTTAGGCAGCTTGTCCACAAAGAATATGTCGCTGACAACTACTATTGGACCTAAGATTTTTCTCACTAAATCTTTTAAAGTCTGTTTTAAAGCGTCATTCGGTTCAAACCCTCTTTTCAGGACAACGAATGCACATGCAACTTCGCCTCTTAGCTGATCTGGACGTCCCACAACGGCTGCTTCAGCAACACTTGGATGGTGAAGCAATGCGCTTTCAATTTCAACTGTGCCAATTCTGTGAGCTGAAATCTTGATGACTTCGTCAACGCGGCCTAGGAACCAGATATATCCATCCTCGTCTTTGATTGCAGCATCACCAGTATAATAGACGCCTGGAATTTTGTTCCAATAATCTTGCACGTAACGTTCATGGTTCCGCCAAAGAGTAGGTGTTAAACCTGGAAACGGTCGCTTGCAAACAAATGTTCCTTCAACACCGACTGGAACGGGCTTACCTTTTTCATCAACTATTTCGCCGTCAATTCCTGGAAGCGGGATTGTTGCTGAACCAGGCTTTATCGGCAGTAACACAATGCCAAAGGGGTTGCCAACCATTGGTCCGCTGCTTTCAGTCTGCCACATGTGATCAATGACTGGGATTCTGTCTTCAAAAACCTTCTTTTGCAGCCATTCCCAAGCTGGAGGATTCAAGACCTCGCCAGCGCATGCCACAAGCTCAACAGAGCTTAAGTCATGTTTTCTGGGCCATTCGTCACCGTATTTCATTAATGCTCTGGCTCCGGTTGGTGAAATCCAGAACTTTGTCACGTGGTTTTTCTCGATGATTTGCCACCAAATGTCTGGCGATGGATAATCGGGGGTTCCCTCATACATTATTGTTGTGCAGCCGAAAAGCAAAGGTGCGTAGATAACGTAGCTGTGGCCTACTATCCAGCCGATGTCTGATGTAGACCACCAAACGTCTGTTTCATGCATGTCATAAACCCATTTACCCATGGCATAAATGTAGACCTGATAGCTTCCGTGAGGCTGAACTGTGCCTTTAGGCTTCGCCATTGTCCCGGATGTATAGAGGATGTAAGCTGTTTCCTCAGCCCTCATCTTTTCAAGTTCAGCATTCATTCCTTTGCCTTTTTCCAAAGCTTCTTTCCATAATATGTCTCTTCCAGGCATCATAGGCGGATCTTTTTCCTCTCTTTTCAAGACAACGACTTTTTCCACGATTTCTCCGCTTGCCTTGATGGCTTCATCCACAACCTTTTTAAGATTAACCATTTTGCCGCGTCTGTAGCCAACATCTGCTGTCACAACAATTTTTGATTCTGCATCTGCTATTCTATCTGCTAGGGCACCGTAGCCGAACCCTCCGAAAACAACTGAGTGAATTGCCCCAATTCTTGTTGTGGCTAACATTGCAACAGCTGCTTCCGGAACCATAGGCATGTAAATTGTCACTCTGTCGCCTCTGTTAACTCCTAAAGTCTTAAGGGCAGCTGCAAACCGTTTAACTTCGTATAGAAGCTGGTTGTAAGTTAAGACGCGGGTTGGTAAGCCTTCACCGTTTTCCCATATTATGGCAGCGTGATTGCCTCTTCCCTTTTCAATATTACGTTCTAAACAGTTGTAGGACAGATTTGTTACTCCATCCTTGAACCATGTGAAGTTCGGATAATTCCATTCGAAGACTTTTTCCCAACGTCTAAACCAATGCAGTTCCTCAGCAATCTTCCCCCAAAAGCCTTCAGGGTCTTCTAAAGCTCTTTTAAGCATCCACTTCAAATGAGGAGGGTACTCAATCTTGAAAGTCTTACGTGTTACTTCTCCACGAGCCGACATATCTAACACCTTTATATTATCGTCATTTCTCAGCTTTCGCCAATAAATGTTTTGATATCCAGAACTGTCAGATGCAACAATAAATCAGCATTATCTTCGTCTGTCAATGATATCCAGTGCTCCGGGTCCAGTGCCGATGAGCATAACTGGGACTCCGGTTTCTGCTTCAACCTCATTTATGAATTGCTTTGCCTCTTCTGGAAGTTCCCCGTAGCTTCTTGCACTCTTGCACTGTGGATAAAGAATGTCAAGTTTAGTCACTGCTGCTTGAGTTGCACTGTTAATCATCGCAGCTTTTTTGGCTATTTCGAAGTTGAAGGGAGCTGAACGTCTTTCGCGTCCTGTTCCAGCAGCTACTTCGAACCAGCCTCGTTTTTTTGCTTCGTTACTTGGAAGTTCTCCAGGTAAGGGTCCGCCGCCAACTCGAGTCATGAAGGCTTTAAACACTATTAAAACGTCGTCTATCCTTGTTGGGCCTACTCCTGCTTCTGAGCATATTGCCGAGGCGCTTGTGTCTCTTCCAGTCACGTATGGAAGGGTTCCATGGAAAAACGAAAGCATCAAGCCTTGTGTGCCTTCTAACAGAACTTTCTTGTTGTTGCTTATTGCGTTGTTAGCTTCTTCTGCTACGTCTGTGAGGTATGGCTGCAGTTCTGGAATATCCTTTGCGAGTCTCGCTGATCTTCTTACGCGTTCCTCGATTGCTGGACCTACGCCCCATCCTGTTGTACCAACAACCCCTTTAAGATGTGCGTTTGTCTTGTCCTGGATTGCGTGTTTCTCTTCAATTATTGATGCCTGATAGTCAATGCCTATTCGACTTTTCACGTTTGTTTCCTTAACTTCTTTGAGAAACTGTGCGACGTGAACATTTGCACCTGTTCCAATTAGCAATCGGCATTTTTCGTTTATGAACGCTGCGGGAACCATATGTAAGGCGTAACGTTTGCCTTCATACCACACCGTATGTGCTGCGTTAACCGAGCCTGTTCTTACACAGACATCAAGCTGATCTTTCAGAGCTAAATAGGAGATTATTTTTCCTTTACCTTCATCTCCCCAAAAACCCCCGGTAATAACTGTGCAGGACATATTTTTCACCGTGAAAAGAGTTTACCAAAGATTATTTAAAACTGTTTGCAGACTTCATGTAGAAAATGCTTAGTTCAGATGATTTCTCACATTCCTATCCGCTGGCTGGAATCAAGTCCAAGTTCAACAGTTCTGCCCAAGCTATGTTTTTTAACGGTATTTTCAATGTATTTTCCTTTTCATAGGGAAGGCATTTGATGAAAGATTTGCGTCTAAACTCGTCTTTTTTGATTTCAGCTAACATGACGTTTACTATTACTGAGCCGTCTTTTAGGTGGAGGTTCACATTTCTTCCTAGAAGTGATTTTGCTGTGTTTGTGCTGAATCGTTCCATAAGTTACCACTCCAAGTCTTTTTTGGCTATTTGGCTCCAGCAACGTCTACATATTGGGCGTTTCGTTCCTTTGTGAAAGATGTAAACTTCAATGTTTGCACTTTTGCATTCTTTATTCCATGGGTTTCTACAACGTTCCATTAGCGTTCACCTTAACTGGTGGAATGTTTGATTTTTTGTCCTTTTAAAATTGTCTGCGAGGCGACAATTTTCAACCGTGGAGAGAGATAGGTAAAAGTGAAAAAATGATGTTGTCTTTTTGCTTATTTCAATCAGCTAGCTTCAAAGATAGATTATTTCAGGCATTATCTTATCCATAGTTATCCTAAGCAAAGCTACTGATGGCTTGGATACGAAAGGCGGCAGAGGATTTGTCGGACTTCCCGGATTTACAAACAGATTGTTTCCTTCCCATTTTATGCTCGGGTTATGCGTATGCCCATAAATCAGTACATCAAAGCCATTTTGCTTGACGATTTCCCGCATCTTCCCCATTCCGAATAGAACCCTAGGGTCATGTATAACCCCAATCCTCCAATCAAGAACCTCGACAGAATTCATTTTCGGCAGCTTGCCACGGATTTTAGGTCCATCCATATTTCCGTAGACAGCCAGAACGGGTGCAAGCTGTTCCAACTCGTCAATAACAGAAAGGTTAACTAGGTCGCCTGCATGAACTATGAAGTCTGCTTTCCCAAGAACCCTAAATACTCTTTTCGGAATTTCTCTGGCCCTCACCGGCACGTGCGTATCTGAAATCAAGCCAACAATCTTTACACCACCGGGTTCACGAAGCCGAAGAGAACCTTGTGATTCTTGGTTAACCATTCAAACAATCCTCTTCATCTTTTGAGAGCTTCTTAAACATAGTTTAAATACCAAATAAAGATTTAGGATACACAATTCAAAGGCTATAACTCAGCTTTCCATGCGATCTTGTCTTGCAGATGTTTTGGTAATATTCGGTGTGTTTACTCTTAGTGGAGTTCCAAGTAGAAAAGGGTGTGTCGGGGCGTTTGTAGAAGAGGCGTTTCCAAAACAAGGTTTACTTAGAGGATCTTGAAACAAACTTGTTTCCCTTAACATAAAATCGTAATTTCTGCGGCAAATCAACTTTCAAGCCAATTCTATGGGAAGAACCAACCTCCGGAATTTTTCTCTCTCTATCAATCAACGTTAGTTGGCTGTCTTTTTTTGTAACGTCAATTCCATTCAGCTCCTTAGTTATAGCCAAGGCTTTCGTCAGCTTTCCAGGTCCACTAACCAAATTGCGTAAGTCTTTCACGTTCCTGTTTTTCCGCATGATTTCTATGCCTTCTATTGGGTCTAATGCCCTTATCAAAACAGCCCCAACACAGCTTTTTGGGTGAGCAACTATGTTTAGAAGCCAGTTTGCATGAACCATATAAATGAATACTTTTCCAGCATCCATAAACATTAACTTGTTAAAGTTTTTCCGTCCTCTGTAAGCTCTAGAAGCAGGGTCTTCTCCTCCATAATAAGCCTCAGTTTCCACGATTTCTCCAGACAAAACTTCAGAATCCACCTTTCTCACCAAGATTTTTCCAAGCAAACCTCTGGCAACTAAGGACGGATCTCTTTCATAGAAATCATGTGAAAGCCTTTTCACTCAGTTTGCACCGTCCTATCCGTTGGTTTATATGAACAATAAGCTAAAAGCTTTGAATCCAATTTATAATATGAAACTTCAAACACTGACAGCGCGCGCTTGCGGACCAAGGAAACATTTAAAGACCATGATCCATAACAGCATGAACATGAGTATTTTCCACATAAATGACTTTAAAAGCGAGCGAGCTCTTCCTCGTTCTCCATCATTTTACCGACGGGAATCTTGGGTTACCTTCTTCTATGCTTATGCCTACGGTTCAGTGCTTCAACTCTTGACAGATAAGGAAGTTATAAATACGTGTTTGAACGGTTTCCTAACGTGGTTTTGATATGCCAGCAATACAAGTCGGTAGAATCTGTGTAAAACTGACCGGTCGAGAGGCTGGAAGAAAATGCATAATCGTGGACATTATCGACAAGAACTTCATCCTAATAACGGGTCCCAAAAGCGTCACCGGCGTGAAAAGGCGAAGGGCTAACGCCAACCATGTAGAACCCCTTAAACAAAAAATAAAAATCAAAAGAGGATCATCCGACGATGAAGTCATGGAAGCACTAAAGGCTTCAGGCAAACTGGAAGAAATGAAACAGACAATCAAGCCCGCTGCAGCCTTAGCTTAGACTCATATACCTCTAAACCTTTTTCTACTAATAGGAGCGTAACATTCAACATGCCTAGAACAGTTCCCCCATGGGAAATCAAGCATCAACTATTGGTGAAGACTGAGGACAAAACAAATCCTCGCTACGGCTATAAACCAGAGGAAAGACCAGCAGAACAATACATGAAATACGGTGTCATCAACCTAGATAAGCCAGCAGGCCCAACAAGCCATGAAGTAGCTGCTTGGGTAAAGCGAATCCTAAATCTTCAACGCATCGGTCACGGCGGGACTCTAGAGGCATAATCTAGTCTTAAGCCAGAGAAATCCCCATGTGACCGGTGTCCTACCAATAGTGCTAGAGGAATCTAGGAAAATCGTTCAAGCCCTACTTCTAAGCGGTAAAGAATACATCTGCGTAATGAAGCTTCACGGAGAAGCAAAAGAAGAGCATGTTAAGAAAATCTTGAAAGAGTTTCAGGATACGCTTTACCAGAGGCCGCCTTTACGAGCTGCAGTTAAACGTCAACTACGTACCAGAAGAATTTACTACATTGATTTCCTTGAAATGGAAGGGAGAAACGTTCTATTCAAGGTGGGATGTGAAGCGGGAACCTACATACGCAAACTGTGCCACGACGTAGGCGAAGTTCTAAGATTCGGAGCTCATATGCAAGAACTGCGGAGAACGAGGGCTGGACCTTTTGTTGAGAATGGGGACATTGTTACGTTGCATGATGTAGCCTACTGGTTTATGGAGTGGCAACAACAAAAAGATGAGAAAATTTTGAGAAAGTTCATTCAACCCATGGAAAAAGCTTTGGCTTTAGTTCCGAAAATCTATATCAGAGACTCGGCTGTGGATGCCATCTGCCATGGAGCAAGCCTAACAGCACCAGGTGTGTTATCTCTTGAAACCGAAATAAGAAAGGGTTCAACAATTGCAGTTTTTACATTGAAAGGTGAAGCTGTAGCTCTGGCTAAAGCAGCGGACTCCACAGAAGAGATATTGGATATGAATCATGGGATTGTTGCTGAAATTAAAAGGGTTCTGATGTATAGAGGAACATATCCGAAATGCTGGAAAAGCGGCGAAACTTAAATGCTGAGTAAAAATGACCGCCCAAACCATTATTTTACAGCTCATCCAAAATCAAAAGCAAAGCTTGGAATAATACGCACATATCTTCGTGGAGAACCTTTTGAGTTTCTAACCGCATCAGGCGTTTTTTCCAAAAAACGTGTCGACTTGGGCACAAGACTACTGATAGAGTCCATGATTCTTCCTGAAAAGGGAAGTATTTTAGATGTGGGATGCGGTTATGGCGCGGTTGGAATTGCAGCCGCCGTTTTCAATCATGATTTACGCGTGACAATGATTGATGTCAATGAACGAGCTGTCTGGCTTACGAAACAAAACATCAAAACCAACAACGT
>DAOVQA010000025.1:0-10426 GCA_030628925.1 Candidatus Bathyarchaeota archaeon
AACTGGAAGTCCATTGTCTGGGAGCATAATGCCATGTGGATTGCACGATGGCAGGACAAACTTACCGGGAAGACGAAGTATGTTTGGTTTTCTGACTCCAGCATCCAGAAACAACAGAAGGATATTAAGAAATTCGACAAAGCCAAGAAGCTTCGCCGCAACCTTGCAAAGGTTCAAAGGCACATCCAAAAGAACCTCAACGCGGATAATTCAAGACGCAGGAAAATAGCAACCGTTTGCTTTCTTATTAATAAGCTGAAAATCAGGGTCGGCGACGAGAAGGATCCTGACGAGGCAGACACCATTGGCGCCTCAACCCTCCGACCAGAACATGTACGCCCAAACGGGGATGGCACTGTAACCTTTAACTTCCTTGGAAAGGACTCTGTTCCACATGTCTTCACAGTTGAACTCCCAGATGATGTCATCAGAAACCTTAAGGAGTTCGCAGCTAACGCAAGGTCCACTCTTTTTGATGGTGTCCGCTCGCAACATGTAAGCGAATTCCTTGATGAGGTAATGACTGGGCTCTCAGCTAAGGTGTTCCGCACCTATTATGCGTCTAAGGCTGTTGAAACGAAGCTGAAAAAGACTCATGTTGGACTTGAGGACCCTGGATATGTGAAGAAATATGTCGCGAAGATGGCGAACTTGGATGCTGCTAAAGTTTGCAATCATCGGCGCACCATTCCTAAAACTTGGAAATCTTCTTTGGAAAAGAAGAAGGATCGCCTCGTGACCTTGAAAGATCGGGGGAAGAAGGCTCAGGACAAGCTGAGACATAAGGCTAAGCAACGGGAAGAGAAAGATAGTGAGAGGCTGAGGAAACAGGAGGAATGGCTAACGGAGATGAAGGAGAAATTGAAGGTTTATCGGCAACAACTCGCAGATAGGAAGCAACAGGGCAAACCCGTTGTTGCTCTGAAGGAACGCATTGACCTAAAGCAAAAAGCCATTGCTCGCCAAAGGCAACGCATTAAACTGTTGAAGATCAAACATACTGAGCAGATGGAGAAGCTAAGGCAGAGATTAGAGAGTCGGAAACAACGGGACAAAGCAGCGATAAACAAGCTGAAGCTCAAAATCGATATCCAGAAGGAAACCCGTAACTACAACCTCGCTACATCCCTGAAAAGCTACATAGACCCTCGAATATATTATGAATGGGGAAAACATATCAACTACGATTGGAAACAGTACTACCAGAAAGCTCTCCAGAGGAAGTTCAGCTGGGTTGAGAGAGATGAAATGCATCCAGGAAAGGATTGAGCGAGTTACTTCAGGAAAGGCAAAGTGTGACTGCGGCTATGAATTCCTGCAAAAACGCCTGATAACCCAAAAAACAGACCAATATCCAAGTGCAGGTAGCGCGCGCGAGTCTTCTGGATCGTTTTGCTCTTTAAGCGTTTTACGTTTAATCATTGCGAAGCTTACTGTTAAGATTGCTACTAGGGTTAGGTAGAGGGTTAAGGGCTTTGATGTTGCTGACGAAATAGCTCATGTTGAGGATAAACCGCGTTAGCTGAGTTCGATTAGAATATATATTTGCATTAACATGTATAGTACAGCGTGACTACCGATATATGACGAGGATGAATTATGGAACGTAAAATTATATCTTTGGGCAGATCTTCTCTTGTGATTTCTCTCCCAAAACATTGGGTGAAGTTGAATGAATTGAAGCAAGGAGACGTTGTTTCTCTTGCCATTCAACGCGATCGTTCCTTGGCGGTTTTTCCAAGCGGTAAGAAGAAAAAAGAGAGTGAAGAAATAGTCCTCCACGTAGATGTAGATGAGAAAGAGACTTTGATTGTTCGAAGAATAATTGGCAGTTATCTAGGCGGCTACAATAACATCAAAGTTTTGTCCAACAAAATATTTTCTGTTCGACAAAGAAAAGCAATCAGGAATATTGTCAGGAGGCTTTATATGAGAATTATGGAAGCTGACTCCAAAAGCATGTCCATTCAAACTCTAATGGATGAGACAAAAGCATCACTTGAATTGGCAATCCAAAGGATGTATCTTATCTCTTATTCCATGTGTCGGGATATGTTAAATTCGCTAAAAAACCGAGATGTGATGCTGGCGAAATCTGTTTTCTCTCTTGACGATGATGTTGATCACTTCTCCTTTTTCCTTCTCCGACTGCTTCGCGACGCTGCCCAAGATTCGACTTTAGCAAATCAACTCGACATCGATCCCATAGATTGCATGGACTACCAAACCCTTGTGTATAGAGTCGAGCACGCTGCAGATCATTCCGCCAACATAGCACAGCAATTGATAATATTGGATGGAAGCCGACTTAGGATACCAGATCAGCTATTAGCACTATTGTTCAGTGCTGGGACTGAAGCTGTCAACTTATATAGCAAAGCATTGACTGCTTTCTTGTCAAAGAATGTAGCCGATTCGGTTGAAATAATAGAACAACAAAAAAAGATTGAAAAGTTGGATCGAGAAATAGCCTCAAAGACGTTTATGACCAGACAAAAGAATGCATTGATAGTCTGTATGATCTGTTCGATACGTGGCAATATAAATGGAATCGCTGAATGTGCAGTAGACATAGCTGAGATAGCCATAAATCGTGCGTATAAGCTGGCTATTTAGAACTTCTCTTTATAGATGGATACTTCAAAGTCAATGTCATTTTTGACGGAGAAATCTTTTTTCGAAGCAGTTTCCTTGCGAGTTGTATACCCTGGCTGTAATTGAAACTCTCTTTTCTGCTGTCTCGTGCCAGTCTTAAAATTTCCTTTTCCAGCTCATGCTTTAACTCACCGACCGCAAGCGCTCCTATTCCAAAAATTCCAGGCGCTATTTCTCTCATGTCATCTTTCAGTTCTATACTCTCTATTCCAAGAGGTGAGATGGCATTTATGTCAACCAGAACTTTCAAGAACTTAAGTTCCTTTAGTAATTCTTTCTTTATAATTTGCGCGCCTCTCGTAGCAGCGCAAAACACTATATCAGCTTTCTTTAGTATGTCAAGCTTTTCGGCTGATGTTGGCGCAAAAACACCTAATACATTAACTTTGTGTCTATCTGCAAGAAGCCTTGCAACCTTTTGAGCATATTCTTTTCCATCTACGCGCTTTGGATTAAGACTGGCAATTGTTACTTCACATCCAAGCTTAGCTAACAGAACTGCTGCTATCTGTCCGACAGCGCCTGTGCCTAGAACTGCACAGGATTTGTCCCTTAAGTCACCGAGTTTGTGAGATAAGAGAGCATCTTCGACTTTCGCAACCATAGATGCTGCTGTTGTGTATGCACCGCCTGGATCAATTATTGTGTTTGCTTGGAAAGGTGGAAACATAGCCTTCTTTACAGCTTTGAGAACCTTTTCAGCCTTTTCAGCGTTTTTTCCTCCAATAAAAAAGCATGTGTGCTTAAGAGCTTTTGGCCCTCTAGAAAAAATTGTGTCCTGCACAATTTTACCAGCGTCTTCTGGGGTCACATGGTCATATGGTATAACAGCATTATATGCTGCATCGTATGCCATGCAAATGTCAAAAGGACTGGCTCTCTCGTCAGTGTCTAAGTAAAAGAGAAGGTACGGTGAATTGTAAGATCCACTTTTCTTAATGACTGGTCGAACTTGAATTTGCATTGATTGCAGTAGATCTGCTGGTTCATTGGAGCGAGTGTCAACGCGAGCTGAAACTACCTTCTTCGAAAGCTTAAGGACTTCAACTTGAACATCTAAGGACTCCAGAAGTTTTCTAACTCCTTCTACGTGCTCGGGACTGCATATATGAAGACAAGTAATCTCTTCCTTAGCATCAATATCTTTAGCATGGGCTAAAATATCCATAATAATCCAGCTTTCCCTTACGGGAAAACGTATTTCCTGGTCTTGTTCATCAATCTCAAGTTGTAAGCACTGACCATAAGCAACCAAGTATTCCATTTCAATAGAATGTGTCTCCTCTTCTTGCTTGGACAACTTGGCTAAAGCTTTCAGTATACTGTCTCTCGACTCTGTCTTTTCATCTAAGCTGGTTTCAAGATACGCTTTAGCATTTTCGTCAATATCAACGGGAAAGAAGGGAATGTTGTTATTCTGAAACAGGTCAGCCAAAACATTGCCCTCGTAAAACTCCTTTTGTGGACGCATGCCTAACTCTTCAGTTGCAAAGTCAGGGTTAACTTTCTTGATTAGCTTATTCAGAAACCCGGAGAAGGCTATGGAAGGTCTAAAGAGGGAGTGAAGTAGTCGAGAATGCGGAGTGGAAGGAGGTTTAATTATCCAAAAAGGTTCATTGTACTCTTTTTCAACGATTAGAACGACTAATTTCTTATCTTTTAAAGGTGTGATTTCAAGTGCTTTCATTTTCTGCTACCTGAGCTCATAAACAAGCGCGCCAGATATATACTTATTCGAAATACCATATATAAGGATATATAGCTTATATACACACTATTCATTCTGTATTCAGAACCAAGGCTTTATTCAACCCGTTCTGTACAAGATTATTCATCTAGAGCTGGAGGAAGCATCAATTTAGTTTTGATTTTAGGTTTCCCATTCTTCGAATGGGGTTTCCTTAAGAAGAAAACGCGCGTGTATTTTTGAAAATATTCGGGGATTTAAATTTTTACTATTTGTGCATGAGGCACTCCATCAATGGTTAATACTGCTTCAGGGTGCACGTGACCTTTTTCTATGGCTTTTTGAACAACGTTGTTGCCGATCATGTTCACTATTGTTGAGTTTGCAATCAGATCTACAGCCTCTTCAATGCTGACTTTTGTGCCTTTATAGAACTCTTCTTTTACATGGAAAACCATTTTTCCCTTTCGCAAGGTCTTGCCGATTATTTCAGCGTCACACATTGCTAGAAGAACGTTGTTGCCGATTTTTTTAAGATTCATGTAGGCTTCCAATTTTTGAACGCTCTTATAATTGTCTAACAGCCGCTTTGGCTCCGCATGCTTCACAAACCAAGAATGATAAACGTTTTTCCTTAACAATTTTTGTGTCTGGACGCTTACAAACGGGACATGTGACAAACTGCTCCATATATCTCTGAGTAAGCCTTTCAAATGTATCTCGCGAGAACTTTCCTTGAAAAATCACCTTTGACTCCTGCATAGTTGCTGCTGTAGCCATTTCTCTTGTCAAAAACTTTAGCAGATGTCGCGGGTCACGATTCAAAGCTTCTGCCAACGCTTTGAAATTGTGAATTACCGTTCGTATACCTATAATCGTTATACTTATTCTAGGAAGTTCGAGACGTTCATGTTTTGAAGCAACTTCAGGAATTTGTGAACGCGCCGTCTTCAGAAGCTTTTCATAATCGTACTCCATTTGGTTACTGCTCCATAACTAACATGAGGGCATGACCCTATTTAAAACTTATAATCATTGAACAGTAAAGAAATAATGTAAAAAGAGGAAAACTGAATGGGATATGTTTACATTTACACGGGCACGGGAGCTGGAAAAACAGCTAATGCTTTAGGCTTGGCGTTACGTTCTGTAGGGCACAAACACAAAGTTGTTCTAATCCAGTTTTTGAAATGGTGGAAGAACACCGGTGAATATAAAATTCGGAAAATGCTTGCACCCTACTATGAAATTTACCAGTTTGGCCGTAAAGGATGGCATGGACTAGACAACCTAGGTGAAGAAGATAAAGAATTAGCTCGTAAAGCCTTAGATTTCGCTGAAACAATCCTTAAGGAAAAAAAGCCGGATCTGTTGATTCTGGACGAAATTAATTTGGCCTTACACTGCAAGCTTTTAGACATTAGAGAAGTCTTGGAGTTCTTGGATAAGATCCCGAAGAAAACAGATGTTATCTTGACGGGAAGGTTCGCCCCAAAGGCACTAATTAAACGCGCGGAGTTCGTAAACGAAATCATAGCCATCAAATACCCGAAGAAAATGGTTACAGCAAAAGGAATACAATACTAAAGCTCGTTCAACGCTTGGATTCAACACTTCAAGAAAGCTTAAAGAAGATACCGCTGATTAATCCTATTCCTAATGAGGAAGAAGCCTTGAGCAAACATAGTCATCCATATATTCCGAACTCACTGTTAGAAATCAAGCAGGAAATGATGCAGGAAATAGGAATAGAAAGCATAGAAGAATTGTATGCGGACATTCCAGAAAAATATCGTTTAGAAAAACCGTTGAATCTCCCAGAAGCTCTATCAGAATTTGAAATCAAAAAGCACGTGGAGATTTTACTTTCAAAAAACAAGACATGCAATGATATACCCGTGTTTTTGGGTGCTGGCTGCTGGCCCCATTATGTTCCAGCGGTTGTAAAAGAAATTATTCAACGCAGTGAGCTGCTTACTTCTTACACGCCTTACCAGCCTGAAGTATCGCAGGGCATGCTTCAAGCTCTTTTTGAGTATCAAAGCATGATTTGTGAATTGACAGGTATGGAAGTTGCTGGTTGCTCCTTGTATGATTGGGCTTCCGCTTTGGGCGAAGCAGCCCGTATGGCAGCTCGTGTAACAAGACGAAATGAAATTCTGATTCCTGAAATCGTTCATCCGGAAAGAGCGGCTACTCTGCAGACGTATGCGGAACCAGCTGGATTAACAATCAAGCAAGTAGCATACAACAAGGAAACTGGACAGATCAGCCTCGAAGATTTGAAGAATAAAATCTCAGATAAAACAGCAGCAGTTTACATTGAAAACCCATCTTATCTAGGCTTTATCGAAACTCAAGTTAATGAAGTGAGTGAGCAAGCGCACATGCACAAGACGCTTTTCATCGTGGGCGTTGACCCGATTTCCCTTGGAATCTTGGAACCTCCGAGTAATTATGGTGCGGACATTGTGGTTGGTGAGGGCCAGCCTCTTGGGAACGCGATGAATTTTGGCGGTCCTCTTTTGGGGATTTTTGCTTGTCGCGATGATTTAAGGTTGATTAGGCAGATGCCTGGACGCATAATTGGAATGACAACAACAATGGATGGTAGTAGACAAGGCTTTTGTATGGCTTTGCAAACTCGTGAACAGCACATTAGACGTGAAAAAGCAACATCAAATGTGTGCAGCAACGAAGCCTTATGTGCTGTTGCATCAGCTGTTTACATGGCTTTGCTTGGACCGGAAGGATTGCGTGAACTTGATAAGACGATAATGTACAAGGCAAATTATGCTATTCACTTGCTTTCGAAAGTAGATGGTGTCAGAGCCCCAGTTTTCAAGTCTGCCCACTTCAAGGAATTCACTGTTAACTTTGACAAGACAGGCTTAAGCGTTGAAGAGATAAATGAAAAACTTCTGAAGTATGGAATTAACGGCGGTAAAGACGTTTCAAAAGAGTTTCCAAACCTCGGCGAAACAGCTCTATATTGCATAACTGAAATCCATTCGAAAGCGGACATTGAGCGCCTGCCAACGGCTCTGGAGAAGATTGTGAATGGACAGAGGCGAAAAGCCTTATGACTAAGCAAGCAGACTGGAATGAGCCGATAATCTTCAAGCTTGGAAGGAAAGGGCGAAGAGGACATGTACCCCCTAAAACTGAAGAGAAGGTCAAGCAAACAGTTGGCGATGTGAACATACTTATTCCAGAGAACATGCGGCGTAAAAGTCGGCTGAGGCTTCCGGAGCTTTCAGAAGTTGAGGTCGTAAGACATTTCACACGTTTGTCCCAAATGAATTATGGTATTGACTCCGGTTTGTATCCGCTTGGAAGCTGCACGATGAAGTACAATCCGAAAATAAACGAATTGCTTGCAAACTTGCCAACCATAAACATGGTGCATCCGTGTCAGCATGAGAGTACTGTACAGGGCATTTTGATAATTCTCTACAGGCTTCAGCAGTGGCTTGCTGAGATCACTGGCACATACGAGGTTTGCCTGCAACCTGCTGCAGGTGCTCACGGTGAATTTTTAGGTACGTCACTCATTCGTGCTTATCACATGTTGAACGGAGAGAATGAAAAGAGAAGAGAAATTATTGTGTCAGATTCTGCTCATGGCACCAATCCTGCAAGTGCAGTTATGGCTGGGTTTAACGTTGTTGTCATCCCATCAGATCAGAATGGCTGTGTGAATATCGAAGCATTGAAAACTGCTGTTTCTGAACGTACAGCAGGCTTCATGCTGACCAACCCTAACACTCTTGGAATCTTTGAGGAAAACATCGAGGAAATAGCGAAGATTGTTCATGAGGCTGGTGGGCTGCTTTACTATGATGGCGCAAACTTGAACGCTATACTGGGTAAAGTTAGACCTGGTGACATGGGCTTCGACATAGTTCACATGAATATCCATAAAACCTTCAGCACGCCCCATGGTGGAGGAGGTCCCGGAGCAGGTCCAGTTGGTGTCTGTAAAGAGTTAGCCAAGTTTCTGCCTGTTCCACGCATAGCCTTTGATGGAGAACACTATCATCTGGATTATGACAGACCGCAAAGCATCGGTAAGATAAGGGGTTTTTACGGAAATGTTGCTGTGTTGTTGAAGGCTTACGCTTACATTTTAAGTTTGGGTTTTGAAGGATTGAAAGAGGTTGCTGAAGTTTCTGTTCTGAACGCGAACTATTTGGCTAGAAAGCTAAAGGAGATTAGAGGATTGACACTTCCTTACGGAAGTGAAAAACCAAGGAAGCATGAGTGTGTTTTCAGTGCTAAGTCTCTAAAGAATGAAACCGGCGTGTCAGCATCGAATATTGCAAAGCGTCTGCTTGACTATGGATTACACGCACCAACAATTTACTTTCCACTTATCGTTGATGAGGCGTTGATGATTGAACCCACAGAAACATTTGAGAAAGAAGAGCTCGATCGCTTCGTTGAAGCTGTTCGCAAAATCTGCAAAGAAGCATACACAAACCCACAAGTGGTTTTGGAAGCGCCGCACAACACCGCCATCTCACGGCTAGATGAGGTAAAGGCATCACATCCAATGACCATGACTTTGAGTTGGCAAATGCACCTGAAGAAAAAATAGGCAGAATTTAAAACTTCATGTAACCAATAACAGTTCATGTAACGCATAACGCTTTTTCATTGAAAACATGTGTATGTGAAAAAGCTTGACTAAAATGCACGTGCTCTAAGACTGATGGACCTACTTCAAAAAAAGAAATTATGGCTTTCAGTAAGTATTGCTGTTTTTGAAGCGAAGGCAATAAGTGAAATCGGAATTTTAAGATTAGTGTGGATATTTTTTGTCTACAATACTTCTGTGGACAAGCTTTATGTGAAGCACGTAGCTAAGGTTGATGTTACCTGTGCAAGTGCTTCGAAGATGCTTCGAGCGGACATTGACAATAAGGCGGCACTACAGTTGGGTGCAACGATACCTGCTTATACTCTGACTAAGAAGGGAAAAAGCGTCTTTTAGCCTACCTAACAGAGTTTAAGGATTGACTTGTGTTTTTCAGAGCTGGTAGATTATTGTATCTAGCTGAGAATAGAAACTCTAAACTGAAAAGGTATATTGATAACCAAAAGGCTTAAGTGTATGGCACTATTATCTGTGTTGTTAAAATATGTAAGGTGTTGAGTCAGTTTGGCTGTTGAAGGATTTTCGAGAAACAAACAACCAGTAGATGTGAAAGTGGGCGAGTTAACCTCAACCTCTAGAGCTGTAAATGTCATAGCAAAGACAATATCAAAAAGTGAAATTAGGAACATTGCTGCTGGAAGAGACGGAGCACCCCACCGTGTGTGCGATGCATTAGTGGGTGACGATACAGGATGCGTTTACCTAACTCTATGGGACGACAACATTGAAAAAGTCAAGGAAGAAGACACCGTTAACGTCAAAAACGGCTACGTCAACCTGTTCAGGGGTAACATGCGCTTAAACGTCGGCAGATATGGTACGCTGGAGATTGCAGAGAAAGCATTAGAAGGCGAAGTAAACACTGAAAACAACATGTCCAGTAAGGTGTACGAGCGACCTAGAAGACCATCCAGAGGAAGAGGCGGATACGGAAGAAGATACTAACCGCCACAAGTAGCTTTCACTCAAGATAATACTTATCTCCAGAACATTCCAACGGGAACATTTCCCGTCTGATCTGAGACTGGATAATATCCTTTTTTTCTGTTATTTTATCCCTTTAAAATATGAAATAACCAAAAACACCATAAAAACAATGAATCTCAAATTTTAGGAGCCATAACAGTTCACACATGAACCTAGAACAGGGCATTATTGAAACTGCAAACATTCCATTCTTAAAAATTAAACACTATCTTTTGCTGATTCCGGAAAAAGTCTACAGCTTCGCACGCAATCACTAAATAGGAATGAATGGAGAAATCTCTTGCTTTGAAGTCTCACGAGCACATGTGAACAGTCTTTTTCTAAAGCATAAGCCTTAAAACTTATACGCTTAAACAATAACAGCTCATGCTTGCCAAAAAGAGAATGAAAAACACGACAGGCCTACAAGAAAGAAAACCCACAATAAAAGAACTACT
>DAOVQA010000110.1:0-4252 GCA_030628925.1 Candidatus Bathyarchaeota archaeon
ATAGCATTCTGAACAAAATCCGGAAAAAACTGAATGACCGTTGAGACGCAAGTCTCTAATCTAAAAGAAAACTGTAGCCCATCGAAATGGAAAAATGGGAGCTTGCGGGTGACATCGCCATTTCAGGCGAGAATACCTCATTATTCCTTCATTATAATCTTGTTTAATGATGATGGCCTGCTTGTGGGATATTATGGGCGACTCGGAGAGTTCTTTGGTTATCGCTGGAGATACCTTCAATTAAGCGAAGGAATCGTTTGGCGAGCAGCAATACTTCACGGAAGACAAATAATAGGTGAAGGTATAGTAGACATGCACGTAAAAGATGCCTTTTTGAAAATAAGAAAACTTTTGTTACGAAAGGAGTTTGTAGACGCCGAAATGCTTTATAAAATAAACAGAGAATTAAACCGGGACGCAGTTTTCCAGAACAAAACTCTTCAGATGAGTAAGCTACAGCTTTGTGAGGGCAAAGCTTCATTTGTATAATCAAAGATTAACGGTTAACTTTTAAAGGCTGATATGTGAAAAGAATAGTAATTACTTGAGAGGTGAAGTGAATATGGTGAAAGTAGAGGGATGTGAAGTGCTTGAAGGCCTATACTACACGAAGGATTTTGAGTGGGTTAAAGTTGAAGGTGATAAAGTTCGTGTTGGCATGACAGACTATGCTCAAAAACAATTGCGAGAAATCGTTTATGCCGAGCTGCCAGATTCTGGAGCAACATTAAGCCAAAATGAGCCATATGGAACGGTCGAATCCGTAAAAGCCGTTTCAGATTTGATCGCGCCCATAAGCGGAACGATTGAGGAAATCAACGCAGAAGTCCAGTCAACACCGGAAATCCTAAATGAAGACCCTTATGAAAAAGGCTGGTTACTAATAGTCAACCCATCAAATCTTCAGGCGGAACTAGCCAAGATAATGAATCATAATCAAGCAGTTGAATGGCACAAGACTCTGAAAAAGTAGAAGAAGGATAAAAAAAAATGCCGGGACGCATAGTAATAATCGGCGCTCATGCTGCAGGCATAGATGCGGCGGCAGCAGCTAGAAAAACGGACCGCACTGCTGAGATATCGCTTATAACCACACAGAAACGTGCTGGTTATTCGCCTTGTGGAATTCCATTTGTTCTAGGCGGACACATACCAAGTTTCAGCAAACTCGTGGTTTTTCCTCAATCATACTTCCACATGATGAAACTCAATCTCATGCAGGAAACAACAGCGACAAATATAGATACGAAAAACAAAACAGTTGAAACACAAGACAAGACCGGAAAAAAGGAGCAACTTCCATACGACAGTCTTATTCTCGCCACGGGAGCCTTTCCTTTTATACCGCCAATTAAGGGTCGAGAAAAACAGGGAATACATGTACTCAGGACATTAGAAGATGGGGAAAGGATTGATCAAGCGATAAAGAATGGTGCAAAGACAGCGGTTGTTATGGGAGCAGGCCTCATAGGAATTGAAACTGCAGTAGCGCTACAGGAGAGAGGCTTAAGGACAACAGTTGTTGAGTTGTTACCTCAAATTCTTCCAGCGATGCTTGACGCAGACATGGCTAAGAACATTCAGGAAATGCTTGAGCAGAAAGGCATAAACATAATGGTTAGCAGTGGGGTTGAAGATTTCCTTGGCGCAGACAGAGTTACAGGGATAGTTGCTGGTGGAGAACAGATAAGCGCGGATTTAATTGTCGCGGCGTTTGGAGTGAAAGCAAATACTGAGCTAGCGAAAAAAGCCGGTATCGTAATGGGTGAAACTAGGGGGATAAAGACGAACATGAGAATGGAAACTAACGTTAAGGATGTTTATGCTGCTGGAGATTGTGCGGAATGCGTTCATATGATCACGCAACGTCCAGTATTGCCTCAACTTGGAACCACAGCAGTTAGACAGGCAAAAGTGGCTGGAATCAACGCTGCTGGCGGATATGCAGTTTTCTCCGGAGTGTTAGGCTCAGCTGTTACAAAATTCTTTGATACTGAGATAGGTGTAACCGGACTAACTGAGTTCTTTGCACAGAAAGCGGGACTTGAAACAGTTACTGGAGCAATTACTTCACGAACCCGACCGGACTATTACCCCGGTGGATTACCGATAAAAATCAAGATTGTTGTAGAAAAAGATAGCCAAAGAATAATTGGAGCTCAGATAATTGGGGGTGAACAAGTAACTCAGCGTGTGAACGCTTTATCCTTTGGGATGCAGAAGCAGATGACAGTGCGAGAGCTGGCTCGAGCAGATACAGCTTATGCGCCACCTTTGAATGAAACTTGGGAGCCCATGGTGCTTGCTGCTGAAATAGCGTTGAGGAAGCTGCGTTAATCCCTTGGAGCATGATAAGATTAATTAGCTGGATTTCAGAATAAGTTGACCAAATATGGTGATTGAAAATGGAAACAAAAGTAGCTATTAACGGGTTTGGAAGGATAGGGCGACTCCTATATAGAGCAGCCTTAGAAACTGGAACAGAAATAGATTTCGCAGTTGTGAATGACTTAACAGACGCCAAAACATTGGCATTCCTTCTAAAACATGACACTGTGCATGGACCATTACCATTTGACACAGAAGCCAAGGGAGATGTCATCGTCATCAAGAAAAACGGTGTTGTCAAGCAGGAGCTGAAGGTTTTAGCACAGCCTGACCCAGCGAAGTTGCCTTGGGGCGAAATGGGCGTTTACTTGACTGTTGAATCCACCGGAAGATTCAGAAAAAGGGAAGCCGCCTCAAAACATCTGCAGGCTGGTGCAAAGAAAGTTTTGGTTTCTGCTCCAATGAGCCCTGCTTCCAGCGCGGATCTAACCGTGGTTTACGGTGTGAACGACGACAAATATGATCCGAATAGGCATCATATTGTTTCCTTGGCTTCTTGTACTACAAACTGTGTATCGCCTGTAGCCAAGGTGTTGAACGATAAATTCGGCGTAAAAGCGGGCATAATGAACACGATACACTCTGTCACTAATGATCAGAGGCTTCTCGACATGCAACATAAGGATCTGCGGAGAGCAAGATCAGCAGCATTCAACATTATTCCAACAACAACTGGAGCAGCAGTAGCGGCAACATTAACAGTGCCGGAGCTTGAAGGAAAAATGAACGGACTTGCCTTACGTGTTCCAACGCCAAATGTTTCGATAGTAGATTTCACAGCACAACTGCAAAGAGACGTTACGAAGGATGAAGTTAACGCAGCATTCAAGGAAGCAGCCCAAGGAAAGCTAAAAGGAATCTTAGCATATACAGAAGAGCCAGTGGTTTCGTCGGACTTCATACATAACTCCTACTCAGCCACAATAGACGGTCGCTCCACAATGGTGATAGGCAACCTGGTCAAGGTGCTTGCTTGGTACGATAATGAATGGGGTTACTCTGTTAAGATGGTGCGGATGATAGAAAAAATCTGCAGAATGGCAACATGAAAAAACCTAAAATCCCAAGAAATCTCACCAATTCCCAATTTTTCAAGATGATGTTAGAATGCCCAAGCTGTTGACATTAGATGATGTGAGCGTAGAAGGAAAAACCGTACTTGTTCGAGTGGACTTCAACTCTCCCATAGACGCAAAAACACAAAAAATCTTGGACGAAACAAGAATCAAAATACACGCTGAAACAACCATTAAAGAGCTCACTCAAAAAGGCGCAAAAATTGTGATTCTGGCACACCAAGGCAGACCCGGCGAATCAGATTTCACTTCACTCAAGCAGCACGCCGAAGTTCTAGGCAAAATCATGGGCAAACCTGTCAAATACGTTAATGATGTCTTCGGCAAAAAATCCCGAAAGGCCATAGGCGAACTGGAAAATGGTGAAGTACTCGTACTAGAGAATGTCAGAACCTGTGCTGATGAACGAAAGAAGGGAACACCAGAAGAACATGCAAAGAAGGAAATGGTGAGAAAACTTTCGCCTTTAGCTGACTTGTTCGTCAACGACGCCTTCGCAGCGGCACATAGATCTCACGTATCAATAGTAGGCTTCACAACAGTATTGCCAAGCATTGCAGGACGTATAATGGAAAGGGAGCTAAAATCCCTAGGCAGAGTCTTAGAAAAACCTGAGAAACCATGCATATTTATTCTTGGAGGAGCCAAAGCAGATGATTCTCTTGAAATCTCAAAATACGTACTGGACAATAACGTAGCGGACTACGTGCTTATAGGCGGAGTTGCCGGTCAAGTTTTCCTCACGGCAAAAGGCTTCGACCTTGGCAAACCAAACAGGGATTTCTTAG
>DAOVQA010000189.1:0-2662 GCA_030628925.1 Candidatus Bathyarchaeota archaeon
TCTGGGACAAGAAATATCCCCTTTTCATGGAGCACTTTGTCTGCTTCTGGGGTTACTGGTCCGTTTGCTCCTTCAGCAACTATTTTTGCTTTAATTTTGTTAGCGTTGGCCTTTGTGATTTGGTTTTCTAGGGCGGAAGGTATCAGGATGTCGCACTCTGTTTCAAGCAATTCTTCGTTTACTATGTTACCGCATCCCTTGAAGTCAACTACGGAACCTGTCTTAAACTTGTGTTCATGCACCTTGTAGGGGTTTAAGCCCTTCGGACAAAAAACTCCACCCCTTGAGTCACTCACCGCCACGATTTTGCAGCCTAAATCATACGCTATCTTTGCAGCATTCCAGCCCACATTGCCATAGCCCTGAACAGCAACTGTTGCTCCCTTAAGCTTCAAGCCTACTTTTTTGGTTGCTTCTATTACACAAAACACAACACCCCGAGAAGTGGCCTCCAGCCTTCCGTTTGAACCTCCTACACTAAGAGGCTTTCCAGTTACGCATTCTGGGACGCTGTAGCCTTTGAATTGACTGTAGGTATCCATTATCCATGCCATTGTTTGGGGATTTGTGTAAAGGTCTGGCGCCGGCACGTCCCGATACGGTCCTATAAAATCTAAAAGTAAGCTTGTGTATCGTCTTGTCAGCCTTTCCAGTTCACTGTTTGACATTTCTTTTGGGTTGCAGCAGACTCCGCCTTTTGCGCCACCATATGGAATGTCTGCGACTGCACATTTCCATGTCATCCACATTGCCAGTGCAGTGACCTCATCTAGTGTGACGTTTGGGTGGTATCGTATGCCACCTTTGAATGGTCCTCTTGCGCCATTATGCTGTACGCGACAGCCGGTGAAGACACTTGCTTCGCCATTATCCATTTTCGTTATGATGGAAACAATGAGCGATCGTTTTGGTCGTTTAAGCATTTCGTGAATACTTGGATTAAGGTTTAGTTTCTCAGCAGCTATTCTTAACTGCTCTAGTGCTATACTTAATGCTGTTTGCGTTCCTACCATTAAATAGTTCTCCTGTAATATTCTATTTGTTCAGTGGTTTCCTTAAGGTTTAAGGTGGATTTAAGATTTTTTTTTAAAAAAAAAGGAGATGGTGCTAGTCTAGGATTCTTTCAATCGCGTCCTTTTCTATTTCTTCTACCATTGGTATGCCTGTAACTTTGGCGGCTCTTTCAGATAAGCTCATCAGGTCTTCTCTGTTGAGGAGTTCTATCTTCCATTTTCTGGTACCAGCTAAGAGCTGTTGTAGTCCAACACCTATGCGATCTGTTAGGTACGTGTATAGTCCAATGGCTTGGCATGGTATTTCCTTGAAGCGTTCGCCATATTTTGTTTTCAAGTCTGGTGTGGCGATAAAGAATTTCTCAGGTGTAGCACCGAATTTATTTGCAAAAGTCTTGGGCAACTTTCCTTCTCCAGCTAATTGTTTGAAGTAGTCTGCTTTCATGACTGCCGTTAGTGGTGATCTTCCCATTAGAACAGCCTTTACAATGGGGCCATCTCCAAAGTTACTCATTGCTATTGTTTTGAAGATTTGTGTTTCGTTTATGAAGCCTCCAGCCATTATTATATCTGGTACGTGGCGGCCTTTCTTTTTCAGTATTTGTGCACATTTTAGGACTATGGCTTGTAGGTAGATTGTTGGGATGCTCATTTCATCCATCATTGGTACTGGACTCATGCCTGTTCCCCCACCTGCGCCGTCGAAGGATATTGCTTCGATTTTTGCTTCGGAGGCTAGCTTCATTGTAAAGGCAACTGCTGATGGTCTATATGCACCGGTTTTCAGCGTTACGTGTTTTGCGCCTTGTTGCCTCAACCATTCTATGTCTTCTATGAAGCCTCTTTCTTTCGGTATACCTACTCGGCTGTGTCTTTCGAAGGATTTGAATACGCCTTCTCTGAACGCTTGTTGCACCGTTGGGTCTTCTGGGTCTGGGATGACTATGTAGCCTCGTTTCTTCAGCATTATAGCCTTGTTTAAATCCCTTATGCGGACTTCGCCCCCAATGGCTTTTGCACCTTGCCCCCATTTCCTTTCAATGACATTTACTTCCAGCTTTGAGATAGCATAAACATCAACGCCTAGCCTTTGGTCTTCAACGTTTGTTTGTACGACGATGTCTCCATGTTTTCCATCCCAGAATTTTCGAAATAGATCGACTCTTCGTTTTAGTTCTTTCGAATACGTAACTTTGCCGCCTGTGAGTTGCGATTCAGGGTCCATGCCACAAACGTTTTCTCCAACGATTACTGTTACGCCTGAAATAGCTGAACCAATGGCTATGCCTTCCCAGAACAGTCGTCCGACCATAGTTGAGCCGAAGGCACCATTTAAGATTGGAAGTTTAAGAGGTATGCCTGCAACCTTTGTTTCTGTGCTTGCGTTTGGGAAAAGGGCAACATCTGAATTTTCCTCGATGCCGTGCACTTCAAAGAGGCGGGCTTGAATATTGAAGTGAGACCAGTCAAGTCCAAAATCTTTGAGGGCTCCTGCCGTGCTATATCCAAATTGAAGTGGTTCTGGATAAAGGGCTTCTCTTCCTCTGAAGGCTGACAAGCTTATTTCACACAGGAATGGGCAGTCGCGGATGCAAATGGGGCACATTCCACTTGTTGGGCTTGTATCTTTGACGCGTGTTATTGTTCCA
>DAOVQA010000039.1:0-8412 GCA_030628925.1 Candidatus Bathyarchaeota archaeon
CGCCGATTCTGATCTTTAAGAGCTTTTCGTTTGACCATATTTGTCCAAAGCAGAAATCATATGCTTGGTTTTGGAAGCATATCCACGATTCCTTGTAATCTTTAGGGTCATTTGAAAGGTCTGATTCTGAGGCTGGAAATCCAATCATTTCATGCTCCATAATCTCTTTCAAAGGCACAATCATCGTGTAATGAATGTCCTCTAGGAAAGCTCTTCCAGATATTCGTACCTTTGGCTTGTAGGTTATTTCCGGATTCATGTTGATGATTCTGATCTGCTCCTTGATAAGCGAGGTTCCAGCGTAGAAAGTCAGTGTCCCCATGATTTTAACGCCGGACATGTCCGGATGCATGCCTGAAAGGATTAGTTCAAGGCTTTCTGGCTTTCTAAGGATTTCATAGGTATAGTCAATGGGTTTTACGAAGCCGAAGGGTGGTCCAACGCTGATTCGTCCATGACGCCAGATTTTTTGTGGCTCAAACACACAGTCTTTGTATGTGATCTCCAAGATTCCCCCTCTAAGCCGTACACATGCCACGAGGTTTTCGTTTTCGATAAACACTGACTTTCCATGTTTTGTCTTTTCAGCTGAAGCAACGATGCCTCCTGGCGTTAGACATTTGACATAAACTAGTTCGGTTTCGGTTTTAACGTCAGCTTTTCTGACTTGGCCTTTGGCAAAAAGCTCTAGAGGGATGATGGATGTGGGCTGATCATTTGCGACTTTTATTTTGATATCGAAGCCAGAATGACTTTTCGGTGGGATTTCTATTGAAACGGCGGTTTTTTTGAGAGAGAGCTTGTTGAGCTCGTCTATGATAAAAACGTTTCCAGTGAAGCGTTCTTTTGAGTTATTAAATATGTTGAATTGAATTTTTCCTGTTGTTCCTGGTGTGACGATTATGCTTTCCGGATCAGTTTTGAACTCAAGCAGGGGCAACATGCGCATTCCAATCTCAAGAGGAATCAGTTCACCATTGATCACTAAATTGGCTTTGATGGTTTTTTGTTTTCGAGAAAGGTCAGGAACCTCCACTTCCGGGTTTACTATGAATTTTGCCTTCAGCTTGATAGAGGCTCCGTTTTCGATGATGAAAGTTTGTTGTGGATGAACTGTGAAGGTCAAGCCCTCAAATCCAGACAAGAACACTGAGCCTTGCATGTTGTTTTCCGTGTCATTTCTAATTTCGATCGTGAATTCTTGTTCAACTCCTGCAATTACTTTGTGATCTGTGAGTCTTGCCACAACCTTCAGGTGTTTGCCATCGAGGGTGCGTTCTATTCCTAATATGCCTCGACCGTATCTGTCGATCCACACTCTAAGGTAATCTTCATCTTCAGAGAACTCGTATGGAAACACTTCCATCTCATCAAGCTTAGAATCGTCAGGAACAAGGTTCAACTTTCTTTTTTGAGATGAATACCAATCATGCTTTTTGAAGAATTCTCTCGCAACTGGGAAGTCTATGATTCCCGGGATGTAATCTTGCATTTCAACGCTTGTTTCCGGAACCCAAAACATCCCGCATTTCTTGTACAATGGTACTGCTCGCATGTTGCCCGCCCATGTATCGAGATCTACACGTCTGAAGTTGTTTTCAGTTGCGATTTGAAGAGATTTGAGAATGAGGGCTTTTCCATGTCCTTTGCCGAGATAGTTTGGATGAACTCCTAGTAAACCTATGTATGCAGCTTCTGCATCTTCGTAGTGTGGATGAAGAGTGCAGATTCCAGTGAATTTGCCATTATGGGTTGAAACCAGGATACAGATTCTTTTGACGACTATAAACCATGAGTCAAGTACTCTTTCTGCTGTGTAGGAAATGCCTCCTGTGAAGTCTCCCGGCCAGAGACCTTCCTTGTCAAATGAATTAAGCAGCTCCGCTAGTTTTGAAGCATCTTCCTTTTGAAACTCGATGATTGTAGGCGCATGTTTCTTTCTTTTACTCATTCTCTGCAGTTTTCTCCATATTATCAGGTCAGCTATCACATTCTCAGAATGAACTTAAGCTCTTCAGTAGGGAGCACTAACGTATAAAAACATTTACGCAAAACGAAGCTTAGCTAGTCTTCATAGAACAATCGCTTATGTATGCTGTATCTTCCAAAAATCTTCTTTTGTTACATGTCTCTCTCTTAAACTTCCATGAACTTGACGCTTCCTTCGATAACCCTTACTTTGTTATTTTTTCGTAACTGATTAACCTTAACAGTCAACATTTAAGAATTATACTTGATTTCTTACGTTTTGAAGTTTTCAGAAGAAAATCAGGGTAAAGAATTAAAGCAAGCTCCACATAACTAGTTTATGGTGTTAGATGTGAGGGACTGCGTTCTCAACACATAGGAACAAAAGGTTTAATAGCCCTCAAACAGTTTCAGAAATTTTTATGGAGTTTCTAAGGAAAACTGAGGGCAAATGGCAAAAAGCATGGGAAAGAGCAAGGATTTTTGAAGCTGATCCAGACCCGAATAAGAAAAAGGTTTTTGTCACTTTTCCATATCCATACATAAACGGGCCGCTCCACGTAGGTCATGCATTCACTGCATCACGAGTGGATGCATATGCACGATTCAAAAGGATGCAAGGTTATAATGTGTTGTTTCCGTGGTCGTGGCACTGGACAGGACAGCCGCTGCTAGGAGCAAGTCAAAGAGTTGCAAAAGGCGATGAAGCACTTGTTAAAGTACTAAGGGAAGTAGATGGAGTTCCAGAAAAGGAGCTTGAAAAATTCGTTGACCCCATTTACATGGCAACATACTACACAAATGAAAGCAGGATTGCTGCAAAGCGAGCAGGTTTCTCGGTTGATTGGAGAAGAGAATTCAACACTAGCATGCCTACATTTCAGAAATTCGTTAAATGGCAATATGAAAGTCTAAGAGCCAAGGGCTACGTTACAAGAGGAACACACCCCGTTGTATGGTGCCCGAAATGCAAGAGCCCAACAGGAGATCATGATCGGCAAGAAGGTGAAGGAGTAGCACCGGAAGAATACACGTTGATAAAATTCAAGCTGGACGAGCAAACATATTTGCCAGCGGCAACATTCCGACCGGAAACAATCTACGGAGTAACAAACATCTGGATTCATCCAGACGCAGTTTATGTAGAAGCAAAAGTGAACGATGAAAAATGGATAATAAGCGAGAAAGCAGCTGAAAAATTGAGCGAACAAGGACGGATCGTGGAGGTAAGACGGAAGCTGAAAGGCAGAGACCTTATTGGGAAAAACTTTGAAAATCCAGTAACCAAAGAAAAAATGCTGATTCTGCCTGGATGGTTTGTTGATGCAGGACAAGCCACAGGCGTAGTCTATAGCGTTCCAGCCCATGCACCCTACGACTGGCTAGCGCTGAAAGATCTGCGGGAAAAACCTGAAGCCTTGCGCGAGTTCAGCATAGACCCGGAGACGGTGAAGAACATGAAGCTCGTTTCTATGATTAAAGTTGAAGGTTTCGGTGAGTACCCAGCCATCGAAATTGTGGAACAATTAGACGTGAAGGATCAATATGACTCAAAGGCTGAAGAAGCAACAAAAATGATTTACAAAAAGGAGTTCCACAGCGGAATTTTGAAAGAAAACTGTCGGGAATACGCTGGGAAAACTGTTAGAGAAGTAAAGGAGACCATAGTCGAAGATTTTAGGAAGCGTGGAATTGCCGACTCCATGTACGATCTGCCACAACTGGTTGTTTGCCGATGTATGACGCAGTGTATGGTTAAAGTGTTACAAGACCAATGGTTCCTAAAGTACTCGGATCCAGAATGGAAGGAAAAAACCAAAGAAGCGCTGAATAGAATGAAAATCTACCCGAAAACAGCAACCCAATGGTTCTTGGCTGTGATTGACTGGCTGAAAGAGTGGGCATGCGCAAGAAGAACAGGGCTTGGAACACCTCTGCCGTGGGGTCCAGGATGGATAATTGAAACTTTAAGCGACTCTACCATTTACATGGCATTCTACACCATAAATAAGCAAATAAGACAATATGACATAAAACCTGAGATGCTAACGAAAGAAGTGTTCAACTACATTTTCCATGGAAGAGGAAACATGGAAGAAGTAGCATCGAAGTCAGGAATGAGCACTGACATATTGGAGGAAATGCGGAAAGAATTCCTGTACTGGTATCCTGTTGACTTGAGAGTATCAGCCAAAGAACTTGTTCCAAATCACCTAACCTTTTTCATATTCCAACACGTAGCACTATTCTTACAGCAACACTGGCCAAAAGCGATTGGAGTAAACGGTATGCTTATGATTGAAGGAAAACAAATGCACAAGTCCAAAGGGAACTTCGTAACTGTGAAAAATGCTGTTGAAGAGTATGGTGCGGACGCTACAAGATGCGCGTTGATGTTAGGTGCTGAAGGCATGGACGACTCAAATTGGAGAAGCGAGAACGTTCGAGACATGAGAAACAAGCTTCACTCATTTTATAGCTTCGCGGAGAGCATAATTGAACATGCAGAAAACGATGCAAATGAGCATCTGGAAAAATGGCTGATGAGTATACTGCAACAACGTATATCCGAAGTGACAAAAAATCTTGAAGAGATGAAAACGAGAACAGCCTTGGAAATAGCATTATTCGAAGTCTGGAACGATTTCCGTTGGTACATACGTAGAAAAGGAGAAACAAACTCAAAAATCCTGAAAGAAGCCTTGAAAATATGGCTAAAGCTACTTGCACCTTTTGCACCCCACCTATGCGAGGAATTATGGAGCAAAAAAGAGAAACCTTTCATCTCACTCGCAGAATGGCCGCAGGCAAGAGAAGAACTCGTAAGCGTACAAGTAGAGGAAAAGGAGAACCTAACAAGGAAAATAATTGAAGATACGCTGAATATTCTGAAAGCAACAAAGATCACGCCTAAAAAGATATACTATTATACAGCTTCCCCATGGAAATGGAAAGTCTACCTAAAAATATTGGAGAAGTCAATGCGTGGAGAAGTCAAGCTGAACGAGGTTATGAAAGAACTCGCCGCAGATGAGGACATGAAAGGAAAACTCAAACAAGCAGCCAAATTCACTTCAAAAATATTGCAGGAAACAGGCAAGATACCGGAAAAAAGAAGAGCAAAACTGCTACAAATCGGAGCTTTAAACGAAAAAAAGGTGATTGAGGACGGAAAAGACTTCTTGACAGACAGAGTTAAAGCACGCATTATAGTTTCCAGAGAAGATGAAAAGAATCGTTATGACCCAAAACAGAAAGCTACGCTATCTATCCCATGTCGACCAGCAATTTACATCGAATGAAACGCTGTCAAATAAGCCTAAACATTGAACTCAAGGTGTGATTGTTAATCTTAATATGATAATTTCTTCGACCGCGACTAGTAGTTGTAACGTAGAAATCATCTTCTTCATGAAGCGAACTCCCATACAAGAGAGCGAGAATCGTACGGCAAATATTCACAGTTGTTAATTTCTCATTTTCAACCTTCTTTTCAATTTCGTCCTGCAATACTCTAGGATTAATCGTGAAGACAACCCCAGGAGTACGTCCCGTTCTTTCGTAATGCCTTTCCATCTCTTTTACAATGTGCTGAGCAATGTCATAATAGGGTGATTTATGACGTTTTATAAGGTAAATATAGTTCACTAAAGGGATGGGAATATCACTAATGTGAATTTCAGACATTTGCCCTCCTCTCCCTAAACAAATATGTAATCAACAACGGTCTTAAATAGTTTAAGGAAAAGTGTTCCATAGGAATCCTCTAGGGCACATTGCCAAAACATCAACAGATAAAACTAATATCTAACAATCATATATGAAAAAATCATGGGTCCGTGGCGCAGCCTGGATAGTACTGTCCCATAAAGCGCGTCGGCCTTCTATATCTGTCTGAAGAAAGCCGAAGATCCGGGGTTCAAATCCCCGCGGATCCGCCAATTATGTTCGGTTTACGAACGGAAATTATAAATTAGAAATGCAATAATAACTACTAAGTACTTTACTGTTTAACTTATCGATGTATAAGGGATAATTATGAGCACACATGCAGAAGAGCTGAAACTTCGTCTAATGACCATCGAGTTGCTTAGAACTGCAAAATACAAGAGGAACATCACGTATCGCGAGTTATCATCTAAAACTGGATTACCAGTGACCGTTTTAAGTAGATATGCGAAAGGGCATGTTTTGCCAAATACTGCAAGAGCGAAGCAACTCTGGAAAGTGTTGACGAAAATTGTTGGTTTAGAAAGGGAGCTTCGAAGCAGAATAAAATTCAATGAAGATGGATACTTTGATAACACTGAGATTATAGGTGACTTCAACATTCTTCAACAGGCAGCCAACCATGCACTTGCAAATATGGCTGGAAAACGCGTTACAAAAGTTTTAACAGCAGCTGTGGATGGAATTCCGTTAGCCACCATGGTTGCTAACGCCTTGGGAGTTAACTTGGTGGTAGCGAAGAAAAACAAGGAAGTTGGAGTTAAGGCTTTTCTGGAGGAAACTTATGTACTTAAGGGTTCAGGGGTAACCATTACACTTTATGTTTCCAAGGATGCCATCAAAAGGAGAGACAGCATTTTAATTGTGGATGACATGATTAAGAGTGGTGAAACTCAAGCTGCACTGGTTAATTTGGTTCGTAAAGCGAAGGCTGAAATTTCAGGAGTTTTCTCCCTTATAGCTGTTGGAGATGAATGGAAGAAGAAGCTGAAGCTTCGTGAAAGATCCCCCGTAGAAGTTATCACCTATGTTAAGGCACCTTAGGATTTAGGCAATCGCTTTTCACGGGGCAAGAATCGCATTTTCCTTTTCTACAGAAATCTTTACCCAGCCTAAGTAAGGCTGTTTCAAAGTTAATGAAGGATTCCTTGGGAACTTTGTTTTTAGCCCAGAAAACCTCCAGCTGTTCTAGAGCATTTTCAGCAGCATCTGCCTTTACTATTTCAAGGTTTTTGGTAGCGGAGTTGACTAGGCCTATCGGATTTGGTTTGGCTTTTTCCCATATATCATGTGATTCTCTTAGGAATGTGCTTACAGTCACGTCATCTATATTCCTTTCCTAAATCCTTCAATGTGTTTTCCAGATCGATTGTATTTTGAGACTTGTTGTGGAGAAGATATAGGCTTTCAGTAGATTTCTCCGTGAGCTTTCGCGTGACTGCCAAAAGCTTGTCCGCAGTTCTAAAGTCGTGGTGTGTGTAGCCTGCCTTATCACGTATCCTGACTAAACCGTTCTATCCATTTTCATGGATTCTTATAAGCGTGGAAACGTCATACTTTTGGAGGTATTAGCGCGCGTCTTGTTTTTGTTTATGATGAGAAGAAGAAATCAAGAGTGTGAACGCCTGACTTTTACATCACGAGGTTGGGATTGCATATTGAAATCTGTAGTTCAGACGATTTCAACTATAGATATAGAGAGAGAAAATATGCAAGAAGAATAGTCGTCATAATGTCGTTTTTGTCCATTTTTTACGCGCTTTTTGCAGTTTTCCAAGGTTTTTCTGAGATGCGTGCAAAAGAAAAAAAGGGGAGTTGTTTACTTCCTGATTTTTGGCTTAGCGATGTAGCCGACGAATGCAATAATCATTGCCATTGAAGCCACAATTGTGCCAAGAGGCACCTCTGGAATAATATGTACAGTGATGACAGTATCCCAAGTTCTGGTGACGGGTGCGTATTCACGGCATGTTAATGTTGCGAAGTTAGTAATGATTCCTGTAGTACCTGTGTTCACAGTTACAGTTATAGCTACTGATTGTGGTGTAGGGTTATCGGGGATAGTTCCAATATTCCAAGTGACTGTGTGTGTGATTGCGTTATAGATTCCACCACCGGTGCAAGAAACATAAGTTGTTTCTGGTGGTAGGTTGTCTATAAGCACTGCATTGGTGAGGTTTCCGCCTGTGCAACCATAGGTAATGTCATATATTATAGTCGACGGCGCAGGCGCTGCGGCGGGTCCGGTTTTAGTGAAAATCATAGTTGGCGGTATATAACCTGTCGTTTCTATGCATAGTCCTGCTGGAGTTCCGATGTCGCCCCATACTGAAGGCCATGCCTCGAAGAATGGAGTTGTGGTACAGTCCCATATACGCAAATGGTCACGGCTTAACTCAGTCGTATAGACTAAACCAGTGGCTTCATCTACGGCGCAGCCGACTCCGCGGTCTCCCATGTTGTGTGTTGTTACTGTTCTTGTTGTCAAATCGAATTTGCAGAGTAAAGTGGATCCCACCCAACCTCCTACTGTGTAGATCGTACGTCTTCTCTCATCAATGGTGACATCAATGCATGTGTCATTTGTATTCACACTTTGAACCTCTATAGATATGATTCCTCACATTTTATTACCTGACAGCGATTTAGTTTGTACAAACCCTTTACAATGTCACTGAGATCAATATTACCCACACACTCGTCGCCTACATACGC
>DAOVQA010000188.1:0-2671 GCA_030628925.1 Candidatus Bathyarchaeota archaeon
CTCTATGACATCATAACTAACATTGGCGTAGCAGTTTCCAGCATGCTTGTTGGAATAGATCCAAATTTAGCACTAATCATGGCTATCGCTTATGGTGCGCCATTTTCGGTGATCCACACTTTCTCAAATATCGTGGTGTTTGGAGTAATTTTCTCCCCGCTGGTTAAAGCCTTGAACAACATTCTTGGTGGTGAAAAGTTTTGGTGGATAAGAGAACGCTCATGTTTGCAATAATAGGCACGCTTGTTTGGGCTGTATTAATTTCAAGTCTTGCAGCATATTTCTACGTTCAAAATACAACCTACACAAGGCAGATTGCTGAAAACCAGCAGTCTCTAAACAAGATGTCCTCAAGCTATGATGAATCAATGAGTAAATACAACGCACTGCAGACCGAATATTCAACGCTTTACTTCACCTACTCTAATAATCAAGATGTCAACTTCACTTCACTCATAGTTTCATTCAGCGAATTGATGAACAACCTAAAAGGCAATTACAGTTCCATACTGGCTGATCAGAAAGATTTGAATGAAACATGCTACAGACTAGAAGAAGCCTACCAAAAAAGCAATGTTACAAGAGAAGGATTTGAAGGATTACTGAATGAATATTATGAACTGTTCAACTTGCTAGCGATAAGAGAGCTCAACATGACAGTGAGCGAAACCGTAACACTAACCGTGAATATATGCATAGACTACGGAAATAAAACAGAGGAGTGGCATAACGAAACAAAAGTATCTGCAGGTTACTCACTATTCCAACTAACGCAAAGCGTAGCCACCATCGACGACTATGATTATTCTCCATTGATGAAACCTGGACACATCTTGTTAAAATCGATCAACGGCGAGAAGGAATCCTATAATTTTGAGGAAGGATATTCTGAAGGTTACTCTTGGATCTGGTACTACTGGGATGAAAATAAGCAAAACTGGAATTGGGGACCTGTAGGCTGTGATGCATGGGTGCTGAAAGACGGCGGCATATACAAGTGGAGCTTTGAATATTGGTGTTGGTCTCCCTAACACTTTTTAAAGGTTAGCATATGCATATTATTTTATTCTCTGAGGTGCCTCATGTATGAGTATAACATCAGAAATCTTCAGCAAGGTTAAGAAAGAAGGACGAAAGTTTCTGCTTGAGCCGGAAGCAAAAACAGTGTGCAAGGATTATGAAATTCCAATCACAGATTTCAGAGTAGCAAAAAATAGAGCTGAAGGCGTCGAGTTTGCAGAGAAAATCGGATACCCAGTGGTTCTAAAGATTGTTTCACCTAATATAATCCATAAATCAGATGTGGGCGGTGTTATAATTAACGTCAAAAATGCAAAAGACTTTCAAAATGCTTACAGGCAGATAATGGATAATGTCAAGAAGCATAAGCCCAAAGCAAAAATAGTTGGAATCTTGGTTCAAGAAATGGCTCCCCAATCAACCGAAGTAATCGTAGGCGCAACAAAAGACCCACAATTCGGTCCTGCACTGATGTTTGGGCTAGGCGGAATCTTTGTGGAAATTCTGAAAGATGTAGCTTTTCGGATCGCTCCCATAACAGAAGATGAAGCTCGAGAAATGATCACGTCAGTAAGGGCTTATCCACTCCTAAAAGGATACAGAAATACGCCTCCAGCAGATATAGACGCCATAGTAAGAATTTTGTTGAACACTTCAAGGCTTGTTATGGAGCACCAAGAGATTAAAGAGCTGGACTTTAACCCAATAATGGTATATGAAAAGACAGCAAAAACCGTTGATGCAAGAATTATTCTAGAATGATATCAAATTTGCTTCTGGAAAACAAGCTTGACCGGTACGCGGCAACGTAGGCTTGTTTCTTGGTGCAAGATATTCAAAAACGCATTTAAGTCTCATTTTTTCTTTAAATCTTAGTATGCGCAAAGGTACTTATTACAAAGAGAAGCTTTCAGATGATAAACTCCTTAGATGCTATGCGATAGCTCCTCCAAGGATCAAGCAATATCTTGATGCAGAAATTCATTTTGTCATTTCCAATCTTTGCGACATGGATTTGACTCTTGAACTTGGTTGCGGCTATGGTAGAGTTATGAAAGTGGTGTCACCATTTGTTTCATGGATTATTGGAAATGACGTATCAAAGCAAAGTCTAAACCTTGCGAGGTCACACATGGAAAGTTGCCGAAACTATGCCGTATTTCTGATGGATGCGTCTCAGTTATCGTTTCGTTCGAGCGTTTTTGATGTCGTGTTTTGCATTCAAAACGGCATATCGGCGTTTGGGGTCGACAAGAAACGTCTTGTCGCCGAATCTGTAAGGGTGACAAAGAATAACGGAATTATTCTTTTTTCCAGCTATTCTCCGAAAATTTGGCAAGCTCGTCTGGAATGGTTCAGAAAACAATCGCGGTTTGGTATTGTAGGGGAGATTGATGAGGAGAAAACTTGTGATGGAACGATCGTGTGTAAGGACGGCTTTGTAGCTACCACTGTTAGTGATGACCAGTTTGTTGGGTTGTTTGATGAATTTGGATTGAAGGCATCTATCATAGAAGTGGATGAGTCCAGTGTTTTCTGTAAAGTCATCAAAAAGTAGCCTTTCATTAATGCGCGCAAAAACATAAAATACTTCTTTTGGCAAGATGAATGCGTCAGTGATGTTTTTGACCGGGAAAGATATTTTGGAAAA
>DAOVQA010000073.1:0-5875 GCA_030628925.1 Candidatus Bathyarchaeota archaeon
AAGGAACTCATTAAACTCAGGATAACCGTGAAGAATAACGTTGACAAGCCAATTATTATTCCCAGAGTCCCGACCATGGATAACCGTAGCTTCCAAAGATCCATCCTTTTACCCTCAACCAGCATTCACGAAACACAAGTAGCTTATATTTTTTGCTGTAGCGTCTTTTACATTACTTTATGTGTTGTCACTTGCTTTTCTGAAATGCTGTTAAACTCTGATGGATGAGCATCTATTTATACTGTGTCTCTACGAGTTTTCTGGCTTCCTCCATAAACAGTGTCATGTTTCTCTTTTCCAGATATGCTGCTGTCCAAAAGTTACACGTTGGGAGCAATTGTCTAACCTGAGGTCACGTACAAGCATGCCCTTTCATAAGGGCTAAATACTCTAGTGAGTTAAGAATTGTCCAGCGTGAAAAATATGGACTTTGAAGGAGTTAGATATTTACTGGAAGTGATAGGATTAATGTTGTTTACTTATCTTTACACATGGTTTATTGTGATGATGTGCTTTGTCTATCCATTAGGGGTATTTACATATCTGTTGATTTTTGCTCTTTTTTCTCCGTTCTTGACACTATGGTATTATGTTTTAAAAAAGAGGGAGGAGAATTATCTGGCATTATTGAGGAGTTCAAGAGTGTGGGATGTAAAAGAGAGTGTTGAGAAGTATGTTAACTCCCTTATGGAAGACAAAGAAGACCATTAAAGCACGATGTTAAAAGTGTCGACACTGGAGTTTACGCATGTTCCTCCAAGGATGAACCTCGACAAACTGTTCAGATCAGAAATCAAGTTAAAGCTAGAACAAACAAAAAGAGAAAATCGCGAGGTGAATCATTATTTCAGCGGTAACATCCGCTATCTTAGCGCGCGCACGAGAACCGCAGTAACATTGTTTAAACGTTCATCCTCCACATGGCTAAGCTCAGTTAAAGAATTCAACCGTCTCAGCAGGGTATATTTGTAGAACCATGGAAAACTCAACTTCAAACAAGACTGTTGAGCACACCTTACAACAATGATAACCAGCCTTAAACAAACGACGCGTAAGCAAACACTCTGCGAATTTTCGCCAAGATTACTATATGGAACAATCCAGGTGGAAATCAAGGTAAGCGAGCCCGCTGGGAATTGAACCCAGGACCCCCGGGTTTCTGTGCAACAACAGCCTGTGTTGCTTAAAAGCCCGGTGCTCTATCCTTGCTGAGCTACGGGCCCAGAGTGTTCCTTTCGCCTTAAAAGTGACAAAAGATACTTTTTAGGATTTCGATTATGCTATGCAAAAAAAGGTTAATGAGTAGATTGTACCTGCAGAATGCTTGTTATGAAAATTTTGATTTTGTCGTTCGCATTCAGTATTGTTTCGATTGTTTTCATGCCTTTTCCTGTAGGCTTATATACTCTTTTTCTTTCGTTCCATGTTCCTTCGATTAATTCGTTTCTTTCAAGTGAATAAAGAAGCGAGTAGACCGTGCCTGAACTCACGAGGATATGAAAATTGTTGTGTATGAAAGATATAACATCATATCCGCTCATGGGTCTGTTTCTTAGTTCAGATAGAATTATTATTTCCATAAAATTTTTGATTATTCTTTCATGCATCTTCTTTAGTATTTTCCCTTCCATTTTTCCACCGCCAACTATAACTGTCAATGCAGCCATCCATGCTCACTTTTTAAGATTTTAGTCAGGTATAAATATTTAAACTTAATTCGAATTCGAAATCAGATGTTGAAACAGAAGACGAAATGTTCAAACTTTGAACACTGACAAAGACAAAAAATCTATGTTGAAATAACGCTGACCTTTCACAATGATGGAGATAATATTTCACTTTTAAACGCTATGGAAGGTTTGCGGTTCCTTTTGTTTTTAAAGCTTAATCTTCCATTCAAAAGGTCAAAACTGCTTTTCTTAATACTTAGCGATATATCTACATGTCAATAAATGTTATTTCCTTCTTTTTAGCATAAAAATTATGCGGTGTTAAAATTGATCTCGTGGAAGCATCCTTTTGAGAGATTAGACGAAGAATATGAGATGACAAAGAAAAAGAAGGAAGCTTTGGATAATTTATTGAGCTCTGGCAAGATATCACAGTCTACATATGACTTGTTCAACACCAAGATAGACGAAGCAATCACAGAGATTGAAAAACAACAAAGAGCCTTGCTGAACAAAATGAATTCTAAAGTAGAAGAAGTTGAACAGCACACTAAAACATTAGAGCTGCTCCTTGCAAACTTTGAAATCAAGCACGTAACAGGTGAAATAGATGAAGACGTTTACCAACGTGAAATCAGTATATTGTCAACAGGACTTGAAGCTGCAAGGCAGGAATTAGACACTGCCAAAGAAGCCATAAATCAACTTTCAAGCAGCATACCAGCTCCGACAACAGATACGGTTGAACCTCAAGCAGAAGCACAGCCTACAGAAAATGTTGAACTGCCTCAACCTGAAATTGAAATCACGGAGGAAACCAGTTCAGCAGTCGAATTTGAGAAAACTCCTGAAGAAAATGTGGAGCAGAATCTGCCCGAACCACCAACTGAACCTGTAGAGAGCAGCGACCAAGGTTCCTTTCAAAACGAGGAAGAGACACAAGAAACAGAACAACAAACGCAGGAAGAAACGCAATCAACGGAAACGACGATCGAAGAAGAAGACCAAGAGTAACTAATTTCTCCCTTTTTTTCTATAATTAGATTTCGACGGGATTTCACAGAGTTTTTATTGACCGTTTTCTTATTCTAACCTGAAAGTGATGCGGTTGCCTGAAAAAGTTGTCATAACTTTTCACGAAAAATTTAAGCAGTATGATTTAGGTGAGGGGCACCCCTTTAGGGGAGATAGATTTGTCAACGTTATGAAATTCTTTAAACAGCAAAGCTTGCTCGATCTTTCTGATGTGGTTCTTGTTGAACCTCAGCCAGCTTCGAAGAAAGATCTCTTGAGCGTTCACGAAACGAGTTATGTGGATCTTATTCTTCGTTTAGCCAAGGAAGATAAACCCTATGATATTGAAACACCAGTCTCTCAGAAGATTCTTGAAGCTGCGATGCTTATTACTGGCGGCGCAATTACTTGCGGCGAATCAATTTATGACAGGAAAGCAAAACGAGGAATCTCGTTAGGTGGAGGATATCATCACGCTGGAAGAAATTATGGTGGCGGATTCTGCTTATTCAACGACGTAGCAATCTTAGTTGAACATTTAAGAGACAAGTATCATGTGGAGCGTTTCTTAATATTAGACTATGATGTTCACTTCGGAAATGGCACAAGTGACATTTACTACAAGGACCCTAGTGTACTGTATATTTCTGTGCATCAAGATCCCCGTACAATTTATCCAGGAACAGGATTCGCTTGGCAGATTGGAGAAGGCAAGGGGGAAGGTTACAATGTTAATGTCCCGTTGCCTCCTGGAACAGGTGACAAAACGTACCATTATGTTTTAGACGAGGTTTTTGTTCCTTTAGCTGAAGAGTTCAATCCTGAAATAATTATTGCTAATGGGGGGAGCGACCCGCATTTTGCAGACACTCTTGGAAACTTGAGGTTGACAGTTAAAGGCTTTTTTGATTTATCTCGTACAATTAGGACGACTGCAGACAAGATCTGCAATGGAAAACTTGTTTTAATGCCTGCAAGCGGGTACAATCCAACAATCTTACCGCTTTGTTGGTATGCCCTCACTGCCGGTGTTGTTGGTTTAAAAGAAATCCACATTAGAGACCCTTATACTCCGCCAAGAGAACCCTCTGGTTGCTATAGAAAGGTTGAAAATACGATAAGCGAGTTGAAAAGGTTACTGAAGAAAAAGTGGGCGTCATTCAGTTGAAAAGGATGCAAGTAAACACTGCTTCACTTAGGCTTGCAAGCGGCTACATTCTTCAAACAGAATCATTGCTGACTGAAACTTTTATGGCTGTTTTTCTTCTTGTTTGCTTAGTGTTTTTCTTCTCAGTTAACGTGCATAACATTCTAGAAGGCCAGAAGTATAGGAGGGTTGAGAAGGCATATGCGGAGGTTGAACGCCCCGCTGGTTTTGTTATGAACCTAGCGGCTATCGGAACAATGGTTTACTTTCTAGAAGTGCTCTCTTATTTGCTTCTGGTTTTCACAGGCTTGACCTTCGCAGTATACGATTTTCCTTTCCTCTTTCAACTTCCGCCTATGTTTGCCATGCGAGTCACAGGCTTGGTTTTCACATCAGCAGGGTATTGTCTCTTCGTTTGGAGCGTGATTGTTCGAGGAAGATACGCCGTTTCTTGGGAGATGCCGACGAGCCAAAGGCTTATTACTTTTGGTCCCTACCGTTACGTTCGACATCCATCATATCTCGGCTACTTCCTCATGTTTCTAGGTCTTCTCTTTTTGTGGCCCAACATGTTTACGGTTTTCCCACTTATCGCGATCCCAGGATACTGCTACGTCACCCTCAGCGAGGAGAGGCTTCTGATTCAGCGTTTCGGTGATGAATACATCAGTTATCAAGGGAAAACAGGCAGGTTTATTCCCAAGTTTCGTTCGACAAGTGCTCCAAAGCAAAATTACGTGGAAGCTCCGTCGGTTTAGTTCACACAAAAATTGCTTCTCATTATGTTTTCTGTAAGATATTTGGCCATGAATTCATTCTATCCTTCGAACAGCGTTAGCGTTGTAACAACGATCAGTTCACTAGTGTTACACAACCCTTGAAACTTTAATAGTAATACTGCTGATTTAGGTTGCTAACGAAAAATGCGAAGGAAAAGCATACATGGAGAACATAGAGAAGATTCGTGAGCAATTTCCAATAACCAAAAACAAGGTCTTCATGAATCATGCAGCACAGTCTCCCCTTCCGAAACCCGTAGCTGACGCGCTTCGCAAGTGCATATTGACGACTTTTCGAACTTCGGAACTGCTTCGACTGAATGGAATGATGGTGGAAAACCGCTATTTGCAAAGCTCATTGGTGCCAAGCCTAAAGAAATAGCCTTTATCGAAAACACCTCTATGGGCTTGAATATAGCTGCAAACGTAATACGTTATCCGCCGGGCTCGAAAATTGTAACAACAAACTTGGAATATCCCTCAGTCGTTTATCCTTGGCTACGCAAGCGCCTCGGTGTGAAAGTTCACTACGTGAAAGATGTCAATGGAAAGATTTTGCCGGAGGATGTGGAAAAGGCTGTCGACGACAAGACTGTGGCTGTTGCTGTAAGCCACGTTGAATACGTTAATGGTTTCCGACATGACTTGCGAACCTTGAGTGAAATAGCACACGAGCACGGAGCATACTTAATTGTCGATGCAATCCAATCGGCAGGCGCCATGCAAATTGACGTAGAAAGAGATAATGTTGATTTCCTTGTATCTTCCTGTTACAAATGGTTGTTAAGCACTCCTGGAGCAGGCTACTTCTACGTTAGAGAGAACCTGATCGAAGAGTTCGAGCCACCTTTTGTTGGTTGGGCAAGCGTCAAAGACGAGGTTTTTGAAACCTTAGATTTCTGGGACATTTGGAGTTTGCGGCTTTCGGAAACTGCAAGTCGGTTTGAGGTTGGATCGCCAAGCTTCATAAGTCTAGTAGGAGCCGCTGAGGCTCTGAAAATGCTGCTGAGTTTCGGGATTAAAAATATCGAGAGCAGAATATTAAGGCTCACAGGCTATCTAATAGACACTGTCAAGGATTTGGGGCTGAAACTCCAAACACCGGAAGAAACTAAATGTCGTTCAGGAATAGTCAATTTCAAGATAGACAACCCTCAAGAAGTGGCTGAAAAACTGAAGAATAAAGGAAAAATTGTCTCCGCCAGAGCTCATGGAATAAGAATTTCGCCTCACTTTTAGAACACAGAAGAAGAAATTGATGAGGT